>NZ_PCZU01000115.1:10310-18569 GCF_002887785.1 Rhodococcus sp. ENV425 | reverse complement strand
TGTCGCAACATTGCGAGGCGGGCGCCCGCCTGGCAACCCGCCTCGGGATGGCCGAATCCGTCCGTCGGTCGCTCGCGCATGCGTACGAGCGCTGGGACGGCAAGGGCTATCCGGCCGGCCTGGCGGCCGACGAGGTGCCGGTGGCGGTGCGGATCGTGACGGTCGCCCGAGACGCCGAGCTGTGGGCGCGCCGGGCGGGCTGGGCGGCAGCCACCGACGTGCTGTTGCACCGCCGGGGCCGCGCGTACGACCCGGCCGTGGTCGACGCCGTGGTCGCCGACGGTGAACACTGGCTCGCCGGAATCGGTGACGACCCGTGCGCGGCGGTCCTCGATGCCGAGCCGGCACCGGCCCTGACGATCGAGTCGGGCAACCTCGACCTGGCTCTGACCGCGGTGGCCGATTTCGCCGATCTGAAGTCGCCGTACCTTCGAGGCCACTCCACCGGTGTCTCGCGGCTGGCCGTTGCCGCCGCCGAAGCTGCCGGCCTTGCCACTGCCGACGCGACGACGCTGGGCCGAGCCGGACTGGTCCACGACGTCGGACGTGTCGGTATCCCCAACGGGATCTGGGATCGCCGGGGTCCGCTCAGCGCCGAGCAGTGGGAACGGGTTCGGCTGCACCCCTACCTCGGCGAGCGGGTCCTGCACCGCTGCGCGCTCCTGGCCCCCCTCGCCGACCTGGCGGCGCGCCACCACGAGCGAGCCGACGGCTCCGGTTACCACCGCGGGGCCTCGGGAGACCAGCTCGGCCTTGGTGCCCGGCTGCTGGGCGCCGCCGATGCCTACCATGCGATGACCGAGAACCGGCCGCACCGGCCGGCGCTCACCCCGGCCGAGGCGGCGTCGCAGCTGCTCGACGAGGTCGACGCGGGCCGCTTCACCCGGGTCGAGGTCGACGCGGTGCTCGATGCTGCCGGTCAGGTGAGCCGCCCGCCGCGGGTCTCCCGTCCCGCGGGTCTCACCGAGCGCGAGGTCGACGTGCTGGCGCTCATCGCCCGCGGCCGCACCAACAAGGAAGTGGCGAGCGTCCTCGTCATCTCGCCCAAGACGGTGGGACACCACATCGAACACATCTACACCAAGGCCGGGGTCACCACGCGAGCGGGCGCGACGCTGTTCGCGATGGAGCACGGCCTCCTCTCACCCTGACCGGCGTCGGAAATGGGGCGAACGCCCGATGTGCGCCGGCGGCGACCGGTTCACACTCGCCGACAGGGACCGAAGACGAGGGAGGCAGCCGTGCCCACGATCGACATCAACGACGCCAGAATCTATTTCGAGCGCACGGGGTCAGGGCGGGGGATCCTGTTCGTGCACGGTATGTGCGGCGACGCCGAGGTCTGGGCAGACCAGGCACGGCGGTTGTCGGACCGCTACACGTGCGTGCGCTACGACCGCCGGGGCCACAGCCGAAGTTCCCGCGGCGACGCCACGATCAGCGACTCCCTGCACGCGGACGACGCCGCCGCCCTGATCGAAGCCCTGGAACTTGCCCCTTGCCTGCTGGTGGGATCGAGCAGCGGCGCCGCCGTCGCCGTCGAGGTCGCGTTGCGCCACGGTCACCTGCTCCGCGGCGCGGTGTTCAGCGAGCCGCCGCTGTTCAGCCTCGATCCGGTTGCCGGCCGGGTCGTCCTCCGCGACGTGGTGCCCCGCGTCGAGCAGGCCACCGCCGCCGGCGGACCGGCCGCCGGGGTCGACGCGTTCTTCTCCGTCGTCTGCCCGGGGCTGTGGTCGATGATCGACGACGAGCGAAGGAACCGCTATCGAGCCAACGCCGACATCGGCTTCACCGACCTGCGGTCCCCGTCGCTCGAGGTCACGGCCGGGGACCTGGCCGCCGTGACAGTGCCCGCGCTCGTCGTCGCCGGAAGCGAAAGCCACCCGTCGCTGCGGTCGATCGCCCGTCAACTGGCCGCGGCCCTCCCCGACGCTCGCTTCGTCGAGCTGGAGGGCAGCGGCCACGTCACCTACGCCGAGCGGCCCGACGAATTCGCCGACGCCGCGTCGTCGTTCGCCACCGAGCTCGACCGGCGCACGGCAGCCGCACAGGGCGGCAGGTGAGACGGTCATGAGTCACCTGAGGGCTGCCGAGGGCAGAGCAACCCGATTCGACGTTCGATCCACCGATGGGACACCGCTGGCCGTGTGGGTCGACGGCGACGGGCCGCCGCTCGTCATGGTGCACGGGTCCCTCCGCGACCACACCACGTTCGGCCCCTTGGTGGACGAGCTGCACGCCGACGTCACCACGTTCGCGATGGACCGCCGAGGCTTCGTTGCGAGCGGCGACACACCGGGCTACGCCATCGAGCGTGATTTCGAGGACGTGGCCGCGGTCGTGGATGCCGTCGTGGCCCGCACCGGCGGGACTGTCGCGGTATGGGGTCACTCCTACGGGGCCAACTGCGCGATGGGCGGAGCTGCCCTCGCGCGCAACGTCGATCACCTCGTGCTCTACGAGCCGAGCCTGGGGATGGTCTATCCCGCGGGTTTGATCGATGCGATCGAGGAGGCGGTGGCTGCCGGCGACATGGAAACAGCGATCCGTGCAATCCTCGTCGAGATCCTGGAGTTGACCGAAGAGGAATGCGACACAATGCGATCGGGTCCGCAATGGCCGGCCCTCCTCGCCGCTGCGCCCACCGTGTCCAGGGAGTGCAGAGCCGAGGAGGGCTGGGTGTATCGGCCCGGCCGGTTCGACGGGATCGCGGCCCCGACGCTCCTGCCGGCGGGCACCGAAAGCCCTTCTCGGCTGAACGAGGCAACTCACCGCGCAGCGGGTGCAATTCCCGACGCCCGGATCCAGATGCTCGAAGGGCATGCCCACATGGCCCACAAGACCGATCCCGCCATGGTCGCCACCGTCATCGGCCGGTTCATCCGGTCGTAGAGGCGGCCGTCCCCGCCTCAACGCCATCTCCTACCGGCGGTACCCCCGAAGACCGCGGGACATCACATGAACTAAGTGCATGTAATCGTATGCACAATATGAGTTGGATTTATGTGAGTGGAGTCACTTCAATGGGTGCATGACCAGCAGCACTCCCGCGAGTTCCGACATCGACCTCTTCGCCGACGAGGTCCTGACCGACCCCTATCCGACGTACGCCGAACTCCGCGATCTCGGCGCGGTGGTGCATCTGCCCGCCAACGATGTCTATGCCCTCACCCGGTACGACGTCATCCGCGACGCCCTGGCCGATCCCGGCACCTTCTCGTCCCGGACGATCGGCTTCAACCCGATGGTCAACGAGGCGCTCCGAGGCACGTCCCTGGCCTCCGACCCGCCGATCCACACCGAACTGCGCGCGGCGCTCACCGAGAACCTCACCCCGCGGGCGCTGCGGGGACTCAAGGGCCAGATCGAGGCCAAGGCCGATGCGCTGGTCGCGGACCTGGTGGCCGAGGGATCGTTCGAGGCCATCGATGCGCTGGCCCGCGCCTTTCCGCTCGAGGTCGTCGCCGACCTGATCGGCTTCACCGGCGCGGCGCGCGACAACATGCTGCGCTGGGGACAGGCCGCGATCGAGGTCATCGGCCCGATGAACCAGCGGACGGCCGAGAACTTCCCGATCGCGGGTGAACTCTACGAATGGTGCGCCGGGGTCCGGGCCGAGGATCTGGCACCGGGGTCGGTGGGTCGCGGGATCTTCGATGCCGAGGCCCGGGGCGTCATTCCCCCCGGCACCGCCGGCCACATCATCCACCAGTACCTCGGTGCGGGGGTGGACACCACGATCACCGCGCTCGGCAACATCGTCGCGCTCTTCTCGGCCTTCCCCGACCAGTTCGACCTGGTCCGCCGGAATCCCGCCCTGGTGCCGGCGGCCTTCAACGAGGCTCTCCGCTTCTGGGCTCCGATCCATGCCTGGGGCCGCTCGGTCACCGAGGACGTGGAGATCGACGGCACCCTGGTGCCGGCCGGATCCCAGGTGGCGATCCTCTTCGGTGCGGGCAACCGCGACCCGAGGCACTACGAGAACCCGGACGCCTTCCTGGTCGAACGGAACCCGGTCGACCATCTGTCCTTCGGTTACGGTCCGCACGGCTGCGCCGGTCAGGGTCTGGCCCGTCTCGAAGCTCACGCCGTCATCGCGGCACTGGCGAATCACGCGCAGCGGCTCGTGGCTGCCGAGCCGGTTCGCGTGCCCAGCAACATCACCCGTTCCATCGACGAACTCGAGATCCTGAAGGTGGTCCCCGCATGAAGATCGTGCTCGACAGGCCCCGTTGCGAAGGCCACGGACTGTGCGAAGAGGTCGCTCCCGCACTGATGCACCTCGACGACGAGGGCGAACTGATCATCGACGTCGGCGAGCTCCCCGAGGGCAGCACCGAACTCGCCGCCGCAGGTGCCGCCGTCCGGGTCTGCCCCGTGGCCGCCCTCAAACTGGCCTGACACCGACAGCCGCAGGAACGGAACCCACATGAACGGCACCGACATGAACGGCACCGAAGCTCCCCGACGAATCGTGGTCGTCGGCAACGGGATTGCCGGCCAGACGGCCTGTGACAGCCTGCGCGCCGCGGGTTTCGACGGCGACCTGACCATCGTCGGGGACGAACCGCGGGCGGCCTATTCGCGGCCCGCGCTCTCGAAGGCGCTCCTGGTCGACGGTGGTTCCCACGAACTGGCCCCGCCCACGCACGAGGCCACCGAGGTGCTCGGGGTCGCAGCGGTCGGCCTCGACGTCGAGTCCCGGCGCGTGAGTCTCGCCGACGGATCGGAGCTGAGCTTCGACGGACTGGTGATCGCGACGGGTTCGCGGGCCCGGCGCCTCGGTGGTCCCGACAGCCCGGAGCTGACCTTGCGCACCCTCGACGACGCCCTCGCGTTGCGGGAGCGGCTGGCGGCGCGGCCGTCTGTCGTGGTCGTCGGCGCCGGCCCACTGGGCATGGAGATCGCGTCCGCGGCGCTGTCGGCGGGATGCGAGGTCACGCTGGTGGCCGACGGTAGGCCGATGCTCCCGCATCTGGGGCCGTGCCTGTCCGAAGCGTTCACCGCGGCTGCGGTCGCCCAGGGGCTGAAACTGGTCGACGGTACCGCCGCAGGAATCGACGGCGCGCGTGCCGTGGTCCTGAGCGACGGCTCACGGGTCGAGGCCGACCTGATCGTCACCGCGATCGGCGACATTCCCAACACGGAGTGGCTGGCCACCAGCGGACTGATGGTCGACGGCCGCCTCGAGGCGGACTCGCGCGGGCGAGTCGCGCCCGGCATCGTCGCGGCCGGGGACGTCGCGGCGATCCCGACGCGTGGGGGTGTGCGCCGGATTCCGCTGTGGAGCAGCGCGATCGAGCAGGCCAAGGTCGCGGCCGTCGCTCTCCTGGCCGGCGACGCCGCGCCCGAACTCGACCTCGATCCGTACTTCTGGACCGAGCAGTTCGGGTTGAACCTCAAGGCGGCCGGCCACCTGCCGGCGGCCGGCGAACCCGAGTTCCTCGTCGGTGACAGCCCGCACGGACCGTCGGTGATGCGCTGGACGCACGACGACGGACGCGGCGTCGCGGTGGCCGTCAATCACCGGATCCCGATCCCGAAGCTGCGCCGCATGGCCTCGGCCGACGCGTGACACCGCAATATCGACTGACGCCGCAGTTTCGACTGACGCCGCAGTTTCGACTGTCGCCGCGGGGTCGGCCGACGGATACGTAGAGTTCGTGTGGATGAACCAACCGCTCGACCACCCGAGCGATCCGGACCTGGGACGGCTCGCCTCGGTCAACCTCAACCTGCTGGTGCCGCTGCTGGCACTGCTCGAGGAGGGGTCCGTCACCCGCGCCGCGGCCCGGGTGGGCATGACCCAGCCCGCGATGAGCCATGCCCTGGGCCGGATGCGCCGGCTGATCGGCGACGACCTGGTGATGCGGCAGGGGAGCGGCCTGGTGCTCACCCCGCGCGCCCTGGAACTGATCGCTCCGCTGCGTGACGTGCTGCGGCAGACCGCGCGGGTGGTGGACTTCCCGGGCTTCGATCCCGCTCGCGACAGCCGCACCATCACGGTGGCGATGACCACCAGCACCGCCTTCGTGGTCGGGCCGAATCTGGCGCGACTGATCGCCGAGCGGGCGCCGAATGCGACCCTCCGGATGCGCAACTTCGTCGAGCCGCATCCGAGCGACTTCACCGACGACGGGGTGGACGTCGTACTCGTGTCCGAGGCGTTCTCCTCGCCGTACCCGCGCCACCGGCTCTACGAGAACCGCTGGGTGGTCATCGCCCACCCGGACAGCGATCCCGAGGCGTCTGCGCTGGACCTGCTCACCTCGCTGCCCCACGTCACCTACGACTCCCGGCACCGGGTGGCACCGTACGCCGCGATGGACGCGCACGGCGTCCATTACCGGATCGGGCAATTGATCTCGGACCACCTGCTCATCCCGCATCTGGTGGCAACGGCCGGTGGGGTGGCGGTGCACACCTTCCGGGTCGCTGTCGCGATGCGGGAACGGGTGAACCTCCGCATCGAGGAGTTCCCGCTGCCGGTCTCTCCGTTGGGTGTCGACATGGTGTGGAACCCGCGCCTGGCAGATCAGGAGTTCATCGGCTGGTTGCGGGGGATCCTGGTCGACGCGTCCGCCTTCGAGCCGGCGGCACCGACGTCCCGGGCGGCCCGTGACGGGTGATCGTCGGGGACGGACTTCCTCGTGCCGATGCTGAGCCTCAGTCGGCCGATGCGAGCAGGTGGCACCAGGATCCGGTGAGTTCGTCGAGACAGATCTCGCGGGGGGTCCGCCAGCCGACCGAGAAGTAGCGGCGCGAGAGGTACTCGAGCTGGCCGAACGCGAGCACGCAGCGGATCCGGCGACGGTCCGGCGGGAATCGGTTCGCCAGGTTCAGCCCCTCGGTCATCTGGCCGACCGCGTCCTCGAACCACTGCTCGGTCCTGGCCGCGACGTCCGGCTCATGGGCGGCCTGGTAGGACGCGGTGAGGTAGGGCTTGATCTCGTCCCACTGCGAGAACTTGCGGTCCAGCCACTCCTGGATCCGGTCGCGCGAGCCGGAGGCGACCACTGCGGTCAGCGTGGGGTCGTCGGCCGTCGTGAGGATCGCGTCGACCTTCGTCAGCAGTGCGCTCATCACCTCGGCCTTGGACGCGAAGTGCAGGTAGAAGGTGGTCCGGGTCGAGCCGGCGGCGGTGGCGATGTCGTCGATCGTGGTCGCGGCGTAGCCCTTGGTTCCGAACAGCTCGAGTGCCTTCGTGAGGAAAAGCTCGTAGGTCATCTGCTTCTGTGCGGCACGGAGCGACATGGGCTCGGATTCTAGCCGCAGTACAGCCACTGACCTGTCAGCACAGTCACATGGCGATATGCATCGTTACTTGACATGATGTAATGCGAACGCCTACTGTGATACGCACCACGTCGTGCCGACGCGACGCTGACGAAAGGAAGTGCCGATGACTGGCGCCCACACTGCCGAGGGCAACACCGTCCATACCGTCCTCGGCCCCGTTCCCGCCGACGAGTTGGGGGTTGTCTCGGTTCACGAGGCGCTGTTGTCGGTGGTTCCGGGCGCGGAGCACGCATTCGACATCACCATGGACCGCGCCGAGATCTTCGAGACCCTGGCCGCGAAGCTGACCGATTTCCGTGAACACGGCGGACGGACGATCGTCGACAGCACCGGCATGTTCCACGGTCGCGACGTGAAGCTGTACGAGGCACTCTCCCGCACGACAGGCGTGCACATCGTCGCGTCCACCGGCATGGGCCCGGAGAACCTGCTCGGCGGCTACTTCCTCACGCCGCAGACCAACCCGCCCACCCCGTGGCCCGCGGAGAAGTTCGCCGACCTGTTCACCAGGGAGATCACCGAGGGCATGGTGGTTCCCCGCGTCGAGCGCCGCGGCGCCGCAGGCCTGGTGACCACCGCCGCGGATCCCGACGGTATGACCGCCACCGAGGAGAGCCTGTTCCGCGGCGCGGCCCGCACCGCCCTCGCTACGGGAGTCGCGGCCTCGATCCGCTACGGGAACGACGCCGTCCACGACCTCGGGATCGTCCTGGCCGAGAAGCTGCCGGCGGACCGCGTCGTCGTCGGCGGTCTCGACCGCAAGGACGCGATCGCCGCCGGCGCACCGCTCGAGATCGCTCGCCGCGGAGCCTTCGTCGCCCTCGACCACGTGGGCACGGCCGACGACATCCACGTCACCGACGAGGAGCGCGCCGCCGTGATCCGCGAACTGATCGAGGCCGGGCACGGAAACCGAATCCTGCTCTCGTGCAACGCGACCGGCGTGTCGAAGGGCGAACC
>NZ_PCZU01000115.1:2972-10276 GCF_002887785.1 Rhodococcus sp. ENV425 | reverse complement strand
GAGACACGGGCCGGCCCGGCGGAGACACGGGCCGGCCCGGCCGCGACCTGCCGTTCAGCTACGTGCTCTCGACGTTCGTTCCCCTGCTCGCCGCGCAGGGTCTCGGCGACGAGGACATCCAGCGCATCCTCACCGGCAACCCGCGCGACCTGCTGGCCGTGCGCTGACGCCCCACCCGAAACCGCCGAAGAGATTTTCCCGAAGGGGAGTTGTTGTGTCGAGAGTGAACACCGTTCTGGGTCCGATCGCGACCGAGGAACTGGGCATCGTCGCCATCCACGAACACATCGGATACGGCATGCCCGGCTCCGAACTGGACACCCGATGGTGGAAGACCCCCGAGGAGCGCTACGAGGAGACCGTCCCGAAGCTGCGCAAGTTCCATGAATACGGGGGCGGCACCTTCGTCGACGTCACCGGCATCTGCAACGGCCGTGACATCGACTACTACAAGTCGCTGTCCGCCAAGACCGGCGTGAACATCATCGCCTGCACCGGATTCGTCGGCGGCGACACCGCCCTGCCGTTCTTCGAACGGGCGAGCGTGGACTACCTGACCCGGCAGTTCGTGCACGAGATCACCGTCGGCATCGGCGACACCGGCAGCCGCGCCGGCGTCATCAAGGTCGGGGTGAGCCGTGGTGGCCGGATGACGGAGCTGGACAAGCGCATCTACCGTGCTGCCGCTCGCGCCGCGCTGAGCACCGGCGTGCCGATCCTGACCCACCTGGCGATCGACGCCGAGAACGCCATCACCATCTTCAACGAAGAGGGCCTCCCGCTGGACCGCGTGCTGTTCGGGCACGCCGACGACGGCGTGAACGCCGAGAAGACGCGCGACACCTGGATCGCCGAACAGGGTGGCCGCGTCGGCTTCGACACCTTCGGATACGAGACCGAACTCGAGGACCCGCCGTTCTGGGCCCGGCCGCGCAAGGAACGCCTGGACCACTTCCTCCGGTTCCTCGGGGAGGGCCACCTCGACCAGGCACTCGCCGGCGTCGATGCCAACTGCAGCCCGCTCGGGTGGCCGGGTGTCAAGGGCCACACCGTGAACTACCTCTTCGAGGACCTCATTCCGGACCTGCGCGAGGCCGGTCTGGACGAGGCCACGATCACCACGCTGTTCGTCGAGAACCCGGCCGACTTCCTCACGATCCAGTCCTGATCGCCCCAGGACAACCCAGCGCATCCACTCCCAGGGCGCTCCCGTACGCCCGACCCAGAGAGAAGAGACCCATGCAGCCTTCAGACCTGAAGAACCTCCGCGTCGCCATCGTCGGCGCGGGATACGCCGGCGCGGCGGCGGCCAAGGCACTGAGCCTGCTCGGCGCCGATGTCGACGTGTACGAGCAGGCCACCGAGGTCCGGGAGGTCGGCGCCGGCATCGGTCTGCGCCCGTCCAGCATGGACCGCTTCCGCGAATGGGGGATCTTCGACGCGATCGCGAACGTGAGCTCGCCGAGTGACTACTTCGAGATCCTCACCGCCACCGGTGATCCGATCATGAAGGACACCTGGCCGGCCTCCGCCGACCAGACGAAGACCTACCTGATCCACCGCGGTGACTTCATCGACGCTCTCCTGGGCGTGCTCCCCGACGGCATGGTGCACCTCGGTCACAAGCTGCAGACCGTCGAGGACCGGGGCGACCGTTCCGTCCTCACCTTCACGAACGGCACGACCGTCGAGGCCGACCTGGTCGTCGGCGCCGACGGCATCAAGTCGGTGGTGCGCCGGGAGCTGTTCAGCGACAAGGACCCACGGTTCTCCGGCGAGCACGCCTACCGCGCAGTGATCTCCGTCGACGACGCCCACGGGATGGTCACCGACGACAATCTCCGGATGTACATCGGCAAGGGAACGAAGGTCTACCTGCTGCCGCTGCGCCACCGGGGCCAGGTGTCCTTCGACATCACTGCCCTGTGCCCGGACAGCACCTGGGCGCCGCAGATCACCAAGGACGATCTCCTGAGGACCGTCGAAGGCTTCGACGAACGCATCGTGAACATCACACGCGACCTCGACATGGACACCGTGAACATCCGCGCGGTCTACGACATCGACCCGGTCGACACGTGGCACTCGGACTCGGTCGTCCTCGTGGGCGACGCAGCCCACTCGATGCTGCACCACCAGGGCCAGGGCGCGAACTCGGCAATCCTGGACGCCGGCGGTCTCGCCGACGCCCTGCGGGAGGCGGACTCCGTCAGGGAGGCGCTCGCGTCGTACCAGGCAACCCGCAAGCCGGTGACGGACGAGCTGCAGCGCATCTCCCGTCAGGGATGGACCGAGGACGAGGTCAACGACGTCTTCCCCGGGCAGAAGCCGTCGTCCCAGGCGTCCGTCTCCCAGCCGCAGGTCTGACGCCATGGCACTGCATCCTCAGATCGCACAGGTCCTGGCGAACCTGCCGGCCCCGCCCGAGGGCCCGCTCGACCCCGCGGCCATGCGTGCAGCGGAGGAGTCGCAGGTTGCTCCCGTCGAGGAGCGCCTGCCCCTCCATGCCGTCGAGGACACGACCGCGCAGACCGCGTCGGGGGACGTGCCGGTCCGGATCTACACCCCGGTCGACGCCGACTCGTACGGACTGCTGGTGTACTTCCACGGCGGCGCGTTCTTCCTCGGAAGCCTCGACACGCACGACCACGTCGCGCGGAACCTGGCCGAGGAGACCGGGCTGAAGGTCGTCTCCGTCGGCTACCGCCGGGCACCCGAGGCGGCGTTCCCGGCCGGCCTCCAGGACTGCCTCGGGGTGGTCCGGTGGGCCGCCGAGAACGGCGAGGCCCTGAAGTGGAACGGTGAGACCCTTGCGCTGGCCGGTGACAGTTCGGGCGGCACCTTCGTCGCCGCCGTCGCCGCGATGGCCCGCGACGAGGGATTCGACCGCATCACGCATCAGGTCCTGTACTACCCGTCGCTGGACCTGGACTTCGACGTCGACCGCTACGCCTCCCTGCGGGAGAACGCCGAAGGGTACGGCGTGGAGACGGCCGGACTGAAGGGCTTCAACTCCTTCTACGTCGACAGCGGTGCCGACCCGGCCGACCCGCGGGTGTCGCCCATCAAGCGCGAGGATCTCACCGGGCTGCCCCCGGCGCTGATCGTCACCGCCGAGTTCGACCCCATGCGCGACGAGGGCGAGCTGTACGGCCGGCGTCTGACCGAGGCCGGAGTGGACGCGACGGTGCGGCGCTACGCGGGCGCCAATCACGGTTTCGTCCAGAACTTCTCGTGGATCCCGGAGTTCCACCGGGCGTTCGAGGAGACGGCGGAGTTCCTTCGGCAGGCCCGACCCGGCCGGGGGGAGTGACGTGGTGCAGGACGTGACGATTCATCCGCTCGTCTCACCCTGGGGTCGATTCGGTCTCTACAGCTTCTTCATCGACGCCCCGGAGCCGGCGATCGTCGACACCGGGATCGCCTCGTCGCCCGCCGAGGGCATGGCTCCTGCGCTCGAGGCTCTCGGGCGCAGGATCGAGGACGTGCGCTGGATCCTGTTGACCCACGGCCACATCGACCACATCGGTGGGGCGCACGCCCTGTGGGAACTCACCGGCAGACGGGCCCGGGTCGTGATCCACGAGGCCGACGCGCACCTGTTGCGCTCGCGGCGGGCCCACGTCGACGAGTACCTGTCGGTGCGTGGGCAGTACCTGCACGATCCCGAGGGCGCTGCGAAGCAGACCGCCACCGCGGAGGCCGTCATCTCCGGGGAGATGGAGCCGACGATGCTGGTGCGGGGCGGCGAAAGGCTGTCCCTCGGCGGCGACGTCACCGTCTCGGTGCATTCCATCCCCGGGCACACCGCAGGATCGGTCGCGTACGTCGTCGAGGGGCAGAACTCCGTGTTCGTCGGCGACGCCGTGCAGGTCCACGGGGCGGCCAACGGCTTCCCCGGCTACGAGGATCCGGACGCGTACCGGTCGAGCCTGCAGTACCTGCGGGACGAGATCCGCCCGAATCACCTGTACCTGGGGCATCCGTACCGTCGGGCGGACGGTGTCGCGTACGGCGTCGAACTCGATCGGGACCAGGCTGCCGAGGCACTCCGGGAGAGTGTGGACATCGAGGGCGGCGTCCGCGGCGCGGCCCATCGGTGCCTGTGCGCCGGTCTGCAGGAGACGGACTCGGCGTACTCGCCGTTCGCGCCGGTGGCGGAGGAACTCGGCTACGAGGGGGATCCGACGCTCGAACCGTCCCCGTTCTTCACGTCGCTGCACGGCTACCGCACACAGTTCACCCAGAAGTCTTGACAGAGGATAGGAGTCGCAGACTCATGGCCGATTTCGAAGAATTCGACGCGGGTGGGCAGACCATCCACATCCACAAGGATCTCCGGGTCCCGATGCGGGACGGGATCGAGCTGGCGGCAGACGCCTACCAGGGTGTCGACGACAAGCCTCGACCGGCGCTGGTCGCGCTGAGCCCCTACGGCAAGGAGCTGCAGGCGCTCGCCCTCACGACGCCGCCGCAGCGTCGCCCCAGCCCGATGTGGGACGGCTGCATCGAAGCCGGGGACATCGCCCGCGTCGTCGCGGAGGGCTACGTCCACGTGATCGGCGACCTGCGCGGCTCCGGCGCCTCCGAGGGCGAACACATCGGCAACTACAACGCCGGCGGCGTGCCGCTGGGGCAGGACGCCTACGACTTCATCGAGTGGGTCGCCGAGCAGCCGTGGTGCGACGGCAACGTCGGCATGATCGGCATCTCCTATTTCGGGTCGATGCAGGTGCTCGCCGCCGCGGAGCGTCCGCCGCATCTGAAGGCGATCTTCGTCAGCGGCGGCCACTACGACTTCTACGAGACCACCTACCACGGCGGCATCATGTGGTTCATGCCGCGGGCCGCCCGCGAGGGCCGCGGCGGCGACTCCGGCTGGGCCTTCACCGACAACGTCAAGTCCCGCATGCTCGAGACGTACTCCCCGGAGGAGATCAGGGAGCGCGTCGCCGAGCGCCTCGAGGATCCGGATGTGGCCGCCTGGCCGAACCTGGTCCACGTGCTGAACTACCCGAAGCACCACGAGGCCTGGTTCGACATCGTGATGAACGAGCTGGACGGCGAGTGGTACGAGGAGCGCAACCCCATCACTCTGGCCCCGAACATCGACATCCCGGTCTATCTGCAGATCGACCAGGGTCGCGGCTGGACGATGGACGGCACGATCGAACTCTTCGACGCGCTGAAGGGTCCGAAGAAGCTGGACATCGGCCCGTACCCGCCCATGCAGTCGCGCCCCTTCATCGAGGAGCACGACAAGATGTTCCGCTGGTACGACTACTGGATCAAGGGCATCGACAACGGGATCATGGACGAGCCCGCGGTGAGCGTCTTCGTCGAGGGCTCGCGTGAGCGGGTGACCGGCAACCAGTGGCCGCCGAAGGACATCGAATACACGTCCCTCTACCTGCGCCCGCGCGGCAAGCTCTCCACCGAGCCGGAGCCGATGGGTGCGCAGTACGCCGCCCCGGACGGCTTCTATCAGGCCCCGCTGACCGTCACCGACAAGGTCGAGATCCTGAGGTGGGAGACCCCGGTGTTCGAGGAGTCGACGGAGATGATCGGCACCGGTGCCGCGCACATCTTCGCGGAAATCGACCAGCCGGACTCGAACTTCATCCTGCGCCTGTGGGACTACGCCCCGGGCGGCAAGCGCCAGCTGATCACCACCGGCTACCTGAAGGCCTCGCACCGCGAGCTGGACGAGCGCACCACCGAGGGCAACCCGTACCACCCGCACACCCGCGCTGTGCCGGTCGAGCCCGGGAAGATCGAGGAGTACGTGCTGCGCCTCTACCCGTTCGCGAACACCTTCCAGCCGGGTCACAAGCTGACCGTGGAGCTGTCCAACGGGGAGCCGCTGGCCGACGAGCACAACGCGCTGCTCCCGCCGGATGCGTTCCACCTGCCGGTGGGCCGCCCGGTCACCCACAAGATCTACCGGGACGCCGCCCACCGGTCCCGGCTCGTGCTGCCGTTCACGACGCGCAGGGAGGGGGAGAAGGAGTAGCGACAGCGGTTTCGGACGCCACGTCCTTCCGCCACGGTGCGTTACGCTCGGGCATCGTCCCGTCGGCGGAAGGGCAGTGATGCGTGCGGTGCTCGGCGTTGCGATCGATGCCGGTGAGGTCTGTGCGGTGCTCGTGGATGCCGACGTTCCGGCGCTCGGACCGTTCGACACGCAGCGGTGGGCCGCCGGCGAACGCGCGGACGCGGAGGCGGTGCGCCGGGCGCTCGCGGTGATGACCGAGCGGGCCGCGCGGGCCGGGGTGCCGTTTGCCCGCGCCGGACTGGTGGCGTCCGAGGCGGTCGTGCCGGACCCCGGGGAGACCGCGGTGCCGGTGCAGGCCGTGGGGGTCGACGAGGCCCGGCTGGCCTTCCTCGCCGCGGCCCCGGAACTCGAGGGTGTACGGGTGGTGGCACTGATCGGCCGCGACGATGCGGCCACGACCGCGTCGGTCGCCGACATCCGTTCGGGGGCGGTCCTCGCGTCGGTCGCCGTGGCGGAGGACGACTTCGGTGGGATCGCCCCGGCCTTGCCGGAGGCCGCGGACGAGGCCGTGGCGCGGGCCGGGGTGGCGCCGGAGGCGCTGGCCTTCCTGGACCTGCGACCCGGCGACGCCGCGGTCGCCCGGGAGTTGTCCGCGGTGCTCGGCGTGCCGTTCGTGACCCCGCACGGCGTGCCGTGGCACCGGGCCACCGGAGCCGCGCTCGTGGCCGCACACACCGATCGGCCGCCGGCCCCGGCACCTTCCCCGGGCCGCCGGGTGGCGGTGCTGGTGTCGGCCCTCGTCGCGCTGGCCGTGCTGCTCGGCGGCGGGCTGGCCGTCGCCATCGGTGGGGCCGGACCGTCCGAGCCGCCGCGCTCGGCCGACGCCGTCCGGTCCGTGCCCGCACCGCAGACCAGCCTCTCGCCGGAGACCGGGACGCCGTCCGCGGTTCCGTGCCTGGGGCGCGACACTCCGGCCGCGCAGGAGCCCCAGATCCGTCCCGCGGGCTGGTCGGTGCGGGCGTCCGACCCCGATCTCGGCCCCCACCCCGGCCCGACGCCGCCGACGACGACCGTCACCGCACCCCCGTGCGAATGACGTTCCCCCGGAATATCGTTCGATTCAGGCGCGGCGTGCGAGCCGGGCGCCGGCCGCACGCATGGCGTCGAGATCGGTGGCGACCATGATCTCCGCGAATCGGTCGCGGTAGTCACCGAGGTCGTCGCCGACGGATCCCACCACCGCCACCACCGGCACCGTGTGGACCCGGGCGAGGATCGCCGAGACGATCTTTCCGGCACGGGACTGTCC
>NZ_PCZU01000115.1:0-2928 GCF_002887785.1 Rhodococcus sp. ENV425 | reverse complement strand
CTCGAAACCGACGGCGTCGAGCACGAATTCGGCTCCCGAGCGCAGGTCCGCGCCGAACTGCGCCCACATGCCGCCGGCGAAACCGCCGGCCGCGCCGGTGCCGTCGACCTCGCGCGGATCACGCGGAAGCGTCACGGCCGCGTCCTCGAGGCGCCGCGTGAGCCGCTCCACGGCCGTCTCGTCGGCGCCCTTCTGCGGGCCGAACACCACGGCGGCGTCGGCGTAGCGGGTGGTCACGTCCGTCAGCACCGTGACGGTGGCGGTGCCCAGGCCGCCGGCCTCCACGATGGCGGTGATCGCGCCGAGCCCGCCGTCGGTCGTGGCCGACCCGCCGGCCGCGACGACGATGTGCGTGGCGCCGCGCCGCAGTGCCTCGACCATCGCCAGCCCGGTGCCGTAGGTGTCCGCCGTCATCGGATCACGGAAGCCCTTGTGCGGTGTGGTGATTCCGCTGAAGGTGGCGAGTTCGACGACTGCGGTGCCGTCCTCGCCGAGTCCGAACGATCCCGAGCACGGTGCTCGCCAGGGGTTCACGGATTCCATCTCGATCGGCTCGAGGCCGAGCGCGCCGGTGAGCACGTCGAGGGTGCCGTCGCCGCCGTCGGCCACCGGCATCCGGATCGCCTCGAGCCCAGCGGATTCCGCGCCGGCCGCCACCTCCTCGGCGACCTCCGCGGCCCGGTACGTGCCCTTGAAACTGTCCGGAGCGATCAGCACCCTCACCGGTTCACCACCCATTCGAACGCCGCGGCCTCGGATCGGGCCCCCTGCGCAGCGCGGGAGCGGTTCGGCTCGCCCAGGTCGGCGACGACGGACTCCCCGAGCCGGACCAGGTCGGCGAACACCGCCGGGGTCAGCCAGGGGGGCCGGGTGGCGAAGAGCAGGTCCTCGCTCGCGGTATTGCCGCTCGCGCCGGGGGCGAACGGGCAGCCGCCGAGACCGCCGAGCGAACCGTCCACCACCGCGGCGCCCGCCCCGATCGCCGCGAGGCTGTTGGCGACGCCCAGACCCCAGGTGTCGTGGCCGTGGAAGACGATGCGGCGGGCGGGGGAGTCGTCGCGCACCCGGGACACCAGCGCCGCGACCTGCGCCGGCACGGCCTGGCCGAGGGTGTCCGCCAGGACGATGTCGGCGGCGCCGTCGGCGCGGGGGTCGCACGCGATCTCGAGCACCCGATCGGGGTCGACAGGCCCGTCGAACGGGCAGGTGAACGCCGTGGCCAGGCAGAGCTGGATGCTGCCGCCGGCAGCGCGGGCGTGCTCCACCGCGGCGGGCATCGCGGCGAGGCTCGCGTCGGTGTCCCGGCCGATGTTGGCACGGTTGTGTGCATCCGACACCGACAGGCAGTACTGGAAGTGCCGGGCGCCGGCGGCGGCCGCCTTCTCCACGTGCCGCGGCGTGGCCACCCAGATGTAGCAGCGGTCGAGTTCCTCGGGCGTGAGCATCCCGATCAGTTCGACGGTGCCGGCCATCGGGGGCACCAGATCGGGCCGGGCCATCGAGCCGATCTCGAGCTGCGGCACGCCGGCGGCCAGCAGGGCACGGACGATCTGTGCCCGGCGCTCGACGGGCAGCACCTTGCCGGTCAGTTGCAGCCCGTCGCGCAGGGTCACATCGCGCAGTTGCGGTGCCCCGGCCCTCACGACACCACCGCTCACGACACCACCGCTCACGACACCACCTCCAGGAGCTCGTCGATCTCGGCCTCGGTCCGGCCGAGCAGGCCGCCGAGGATCTCGCGGGTGTGTTCGCCCAGGTCCGGCCCGACGTTGCGGATCGGCAGCGACCGGCCGCCGAGCACGGGCACGATGCCCGGGAACCCGACCTGTTTCGGCTCGTCCTCGCCGACGTCGACGGCGAAGTGCTGGATCATGTTCCGGGCCCGGTACTGCTCGTCGTCGACGATGTCGGCCGCCGTGTAGATCGGCCCGCACGGCACCCCCGCGGCCTCGAGGATCCCGAGCACCTCGTCGCGCGGCCGGCGCCGCGTCCAGTCGGCGATCGCGGCGTCGAGTTCCTCCCGCCGGTCCCACCGCCCGTGGTTGGTGGTCAGGCCGGGATCGTCGGCGAGGTCGGGCCGCTCGATGGTGCGCATGTAGCGCTGGAAGATGGCGTCCGCGTTGCCGGCGATGATCACGGAGGTGCCGTCCGAGCAGGGGTAGGCGTTCGAGGGGGCGATGCCCTCCATGCGGCCGCCGACCCGTTCGCGCCGGACGCCGTAGGCGAGGTAGTCGGGAATCAGCGATTCCATCATCGACAGCATCGACTCGTTCAGGGCGACGTCGACGACCCGGTTCACCATCGGCAGCGACCCGATCAGCTGCCGCTGCAGCAGCGCCGTGACCGAGCCGAAGGCCGCGTACAGCCCGGCGATGGAGTCGCCGATCGACACCCCGACCCGCACCGGCGGCCGGTCCGGGTCCCCGACGAGTTCGCGGAACCCGCCGACGGCCTCGGCGACGGCCGCGAATCCGGGGCGATCCGCGAGGGGCCCCGTCTGGCCGAACGCGGAGATCCGGGTGATCACCAGGTCGGGCTTGATCTCCGACAGCACCTCGGGGCCCATGCCCCACTTCTCCAGGGTGCCCGGCCGGAAGTTCTCGAGCAGCACGTCGCAGTGGCGCACCAGATCGAGGATCACGGCCCGGCCCGCGTCGGTACGCAGGTCCACCACGATGGACTTCTTGTTGCGGTTCACCGTGCGGTACAGCATCGACGTGTCCCCGGCGTACAGGCGCCAGTTGCGCAGTTCGTCGCCGGTGCGGGGACGTTCGACCTTGATGACCTCGGCGCCGAAGTCGGCGAGCAGCCGGCCCGCGGTGGGTGCGGCGATGTAGTTGCCGAGTTCGAGGACGCGGATGCCCTCGAGAGGGCGCAGGATCTCCTCCGAGTTCATGGGCAACAGTGTGCCCTGTGCCGCTGCGCGGC
>NZ_PCZU01000015.1:0-16841 GCF_002887785.1 Rhodococcus sp. ENV425 | reverse complement strand
GGCCACGGAACCGCCGGCGATGTCGGCCGGGAACCAGCCGGGGGCCAGAGGGTCGCCGGCGTAGGCACCGGCGTCGACGAGCACCGTGTCGACGACGGTGCCGCTCCGCTGGATCTGCTGCACCAGGTCGGCGATGCGCGGGGCGCCGGCGTAGAAGCCGGATTCGCCGACGGGCCGGGCGGTGAGGGTGGGATCGCCGCCGGCGACGAGCACGATCTCCCCCGGCCGGCCACCCTCGACGACCTTGGTGGTGACGCGGTGTTCGGCCGGCAGGGCGAGCAGCGCCGCAGCGGCGGTGAGGACCTTCGTCGTCGACGCCGGAATCATCGGCCGGGCGGGATCCTTCGACCACAGCACGGTGCCCGTGGCGGCGTCGGTGATCGAGCCGGTGAAGTTGCCGAGTCCCGCGTTCCCCAGCGCCGGTGCGAGCGTGGCCGCCAGCGCGGGAGCGGTGGGGGCGAGCGCGTCGGCGGGTAACGGCGCCACCTGCGGGGTTGCGGTGACGGGCGCCGGCGCGGGCGCTATCGCGGCGGCGGCCTCCCCGCTGCGGACGTCGGAGAGCGCGAAGGCTCCCCCCACGAGCAGCGCGACGGTTCCCGCTCCCCAGATGGTGAACAGGATCCGGAGGTTCCGGCGGCGCCGTCCCGCCAGTGTGCCCAGCTTCTTCTTGCCCTGCCCCGCCAACACGCCTCCGCTGTGTCGAATCCCGCGGCGTCCGCTCCGGCGAAACCCGCGCCCTGGTGGCCGCCCCGCTGGTCCGGCACCTGCGCCACCAGCCTAGCGCCGACCCGTTATCCTCTGTGCGGACCATCACCGCAGATACGGCAGTCGTATCGACTTACAAGTGAGGACACGGCGTGGAGTTCGAGGTCACCATCGAGATCCCCAAGGGACAGCGCAACAAGTACGAGGTCGATCACGAAACCGGCCGTGTGAAGCTGGACCGCTACCTCTACACCTCGTTCGGCTACCCCGCCGACTACGGCTACATCGAGAACACCCTCGGCGAGGACGGCGACCCGCTGGACTGCATGGTGCTGCTGCCCGAGTCGGTGTTCCCCGGCGTCATCGTCGAGGCCCGCCCGGTGGGCATGTTCAAGATGGTCGACGAGGCCGGGGGCGACGACAAGGTCCTCGCCGTGCCCGCGGGCGATCCGCGCTGGGACCACGTCAAGGACATCAGCGACGTCTCGCAGTTCGAACTGGACGCCATCAAGCACTTCTTCGTGCACTACAAGGACCTCGAGCCGGGCAAGCACGTCGAGGCCGCGGACTGGGTCGGCCGCGCCGAGGCCGAGGCCGAGGTCTCCGCGTCGATCGAGCGCCTGAAGGCCGACGGCGGGCACTGACACCACGCATCGTTCGGGCTCCGCGGCCGCCGGCTGCGGAGCCCGAACGCGTTCTCACACGCCCTGCTCGATCGCGTCCCGGACCTCGGCGAGCCGATCGAGCAGGCGCGGGCGGAGCCGGGCGTCCACCCGCGCCGACCACGACTGCAGCGGGCGCGGCAACCGCATGACGAAGTGCTGCCGCAGGAGACATCCCCCCGGGGTGGGCTCGATCCGGTAGTCGAGGTGACCGGTGAACCAGGCGCTCCGGAAGTCCATCCCGAGCAGCTCCGGCTCCTCGATCGCGGTCACGACGCTGTCGACGGACATCCACCAGCCCGGCGCGAGCCGCACCCGCTCGTGCCACCGGGTGCCCTCGGCGGTCGGACCGAGTGGAGATTTGCTCATCCGGACGCCCGTGCGCGCCGGTGCACCCACGTGTTCCTGAACGTCGGCGAGCAGCGCGAACGCCGCACCGGGCGGTCGGCGCACCGGGATCATGAGCCGGAAATCCATTGTGGCCCCATGACTTTCGTCGACAGGCGGCGGCCCGCCCCGGCGCCGTCGGGCATGCCGCTCGGCCCGGTCCCGGATGCCGAGCAGCATCCGCCGGGACATCACGAAGTCCCCCGCGTCCATGAGGGCGGCCCAGCCGACAGCGAACGGCGACGGAGGGATGCGGAATCGCACGCGATGCACCAGCCGGCTACGGCCGGGACCGTCCGGGCGCAGCACCAGCACGGCGGTGACCGTGCCACCGTCGTGCGAGTGGGCATACACGAGCGAACGTCCGGGGTCGATCGACTCCACCCGGAAGGCGGCCGGAGAACCCGCGACGAGCCGGACGGGGTCGCCGACCTCGAGCCGCTGCAGTTCGGGCCGGATCTCGCCGGCGCTCGGCTTCCCGCCGTTGTCGACGAGGTCGTAGCTGTACCAGCCGGCACGGTCCCCCGCCCCCATCTGGACCAGCCAGGGCCACACGTCCTCGGGGTCGGCCGCGATCGACACCGCACGGGTCGCCGACCAGTGCGGACCGGGCACGATCTCATCACCCGGAACCCGCTGAGCCACTTCGGTCCTGGTCGCACCCCAGCGCAGCTGCCACGGCCGATAGACCGCCAGATACAACAGTGGGACGACCGGCACCAGCCGGCCGCCCCACGTCAGGGCCGGATGCCGTCGCACCCGTCCATCCTCTACCGCCCCCGGAACTCCGGGGGCCGCTTCTCGAAGACTGCCGTGATGGCCTCGGTCAGGTCCTCCGACGGCAGGAACGCCGCGTTCCAGGCCGCCACGTAGCGCAGGCTGTCGTCGACGCGCGCCGAGCGGCTGTGGTCGAGGACGTCCTTGATGCCGTGCACGACCAGCGGCGGGTTCGCCGCGATCTCGGCGGCGGTGGCCTGCGCGGCCGCCAGAACGGCGTCGGCGTCGGCGAAGACGTCGTTGACCAGACCGATCTTCTCCGCACGTGCCGCGTCGATGTCCTTGCCGGTGAGGGCGAGTTCGCGCAGGTGCCCGTCGCCGATGATCAGCGGCAGGCGGGCGAGGCTACCCACGTCGGCGACCATCCCGACCTTGACCTCGCGGACGCTGAACTTCGCGTCGGCACTGGCGTAGCGGATGTCGGCCGCCGAGATCAGGTCCACGCCGCCGCCGATGCACCAGCCCTGCACGGCCGCGACGACCGGCTTGCGGCAGTCCGCGACCGCGGTGATCGCCGCCTGCATCCGCTTGACCATCTCGTGGAACTCGGTGCGCGGGGCGGCCAGCGCCTTGTCGGCGAGGACCTTGCCCAGGTCGCCGCTCATGGCGGGCAGGTCGAGGCCGAAGGAGAAGTGCTTGCCGGCGCCGGCGAGCACGACGGCGCGCACGTCCGGATCGGCGTCGAGCTCGCCGAACAGCACGGGCAGCTCGGTCCAGAAGTCGGGACCCATCGCGTTGCCCTTGCCGGGCCCGACCAGCGTGACGCGGGCGACGTGGTCGGCGACGTCGACGGTGAACGCGTTCCAGCGGGAATCTGCAGTCATTACTCAACAGTAATGTCTGCGCTTCGGACGGCCGACGAGGGCCGCTCGTTACAGCCTCGAAAATTCCCTGCTACCCCACTGGTGACCGCCGCGAACCGGACGGATCCTGAGGACACGAACGGTCCGACTCGCAAAGGAGCGACTGCCATGTTGATGCATCAGGGCATCGGTCTGGGCGCCTTCAATGCCCTGTCCCGGCGGGGCGCCACCCACGCGCTGTACGAGTGTTGCGCGTCGCTGACCTGGGCCCAGTCGGTGGCGGCCGGGCGACCCTACGCGAGCTACTCGGAACTGTTCGCCCGAGCCGACGCCGCCCTGTTCTCGCTGGGCGACGCGGAGATCGCGGAGGCCCTCGACTGCCACCCGGTGGTGGGACGCCGGCGCGGCAGCACCGCCTCGCGGCTCGAGCAGTGCTCGCTGTGGGACGAGGACGAGGCGTTGATGACCGCGATCACGGCCGCGGCGGCCGCCTACGAGGAGCGCTTCGGCTACCGCTACCTGTGGTGCCCCCAGGGACGCGGGCCGGGGGAACTGCTGACGGATCTTCACCACCGCCTCGCGCACGAACCCGAGGCGGAGCGCAAAGCGTGCACGGAGGAACTGGCCAAGATCACCCGTACCCGGCTCGAGCGCATGCTCGGACCGGAGGACGGCTTTCCCCTGTATTGACCGCCGACTGCGGGCAGCCCTGTCGATCGGGGCCACGGACGGCGGTGGGCTCCTAGGCTGGAACCATGTCCGGGACACTGCATCCGAATGCCGCTCGGGTGGCCGACACGCTCATCGCGCGCGGTCATCACGGGCTGATCACAACCCAGCCGGAGTCGGTGCACACCGCGGAGCAGGCGGCGGCCGCACTCGGGGTCGACGTGGGTGCGATCGTCAAGTCGCTGGTGTTCCTGCTCGACGACGAACCGGTGCTGCTGCTGGTCTCGGGTGCGCATCGGGTGAACCCGGAACGGACGGGCAAACGCCTCGGTGGTGCGCTCGTTGCGGCGCCCCCGGACGTGGTCACCGAGGTCACCGGGCAGCCCGTCGGCGGGGTGGCACCGCTCGGGCATCCGACGAACCTGACCACGTACGTCGACACCGCCCTGGCCGCTTTCCCCGAGCTGTGGGCCTCCGGCGGGCATCCGCGCACGCTGTTCCGCACGACGTTCCGCGAGCTGATGCGCATCACGGCGGCCGTCGACGTCGACGTCGACTAGACCTGCCGGCTCGACCGGCGGGCAGTGCCTGTCCGGCGGTCCGCCCGGGAATCGGTCAGCTGCACTGCGCGGCGCCGGCGGTGGACTCCACCAGGCCCGGACGGGTCTCGGGCGACGGTCCCCACAGGCCGTCGGTCTTGGCGTAGGTCCAGCCGGGACCGGCGTCGACGAGCCCGCGCAGCGCGTCGAGCAGGCGGTCCACGTCGGCGGACGAACTGCCGAGCCCCAGGGAGGCGCGCACCGCACCGCCGGGCAGGCCGACCCGCGCGAGCAGCGGGTGTGCGCAGAACCGGCCGTCGCGCACACCGATTCCGTGCTCGGCGGACAGGTACGACGCCACCTCGCCGGGTTCGAATCCGGAGACCGTGAAGGTGACGATGCCGACCGAGTCCGGCGAGTCGCTCCACAGCCGCAGGATCTCCACGCCGTCGAGGTCGCGCAGCCCGCCGAGGAGGCGCCGGCACAGCGCCTCCTCGTGCTCGGCGACGGCGTCGGCGTCGAAACCGGCGAGCGCGTCGCACGCCGCGGCGAGGGCCGCGACGCCGAGCACGTTCGGCGTGCCGGCCTCGTGCCGCGCCGGGGCGCACGCCCATTCGGTGTGACCGAGACGCACTTCGCGGACCGCACCGCCCCCTGCGAGATACGGTTCCGCGACGTCGAGCCAGTCCCGGCGTCCGACCAGAGCGCCGGCACCGAACGGGGCGTAGAGCTTGTGACCCGAGAACGCGAGGTAGTCGACGCCGAGAGCGGTGAGGTCGATCCGCCGGTGCGGCACCAATTGCGCTCCGTCGACGAGGATCCGGGCGCCGCAGGCGTGCGCCACGTCGGCGAGTTCGGCGATCGGGAGGACCTCGCCGGTCACGTTGGAGGCGCCGGTGACGGCGAGCAGCGCGGCGGGCTTGCTGCACAGCTCGGCGACGAGCCGGCGGACCGTCTCGGCGACGGTGTCCGCGGCCTCGACGACGCGGGCATTCTTCCAGGGCAACAGGTTTGCGTGGTGCTCGACGTCGAGCACCACGACGTCGCCGGGTACGGCTCCGGCCAGGAGGTTGAGGGAGTCGGTGGTGTTGCGGGTGAACACCACCACCTGATCGTCTGCGGCGCACACGAATCGGGCCACCGACTCACGAGCCTGCTCGTAGCTCGAGGTGGAGATCCGGGAGGCGTAACCGGCACCGCGGTGCACACTGGCGTAGTACGGCAGGAGCTCGGCGATCCGCTCGGTGACCGCTTCGAGGGCGGGCGCGCTCGCCGCGTAGTCGAAGTTGGCGTAGGTGCAGGTACCACCCTGGACCAGGGGTACCTGCAGGTCACATCCGGTGACCCGGGCGAACGGGGCGATGCAGGTGTCGGCGGTCAGTACGGCAGCAGTCATGACGTTCCCTCGTCGTTCAGGGATTCGCCGGTGGTCGCCTCGTCGCCCGAGTGCGATCACGGTCCGAATCCGCGCTTGCCGTGTCCGGTGTGGAAACACGGCCTGGTCGTCACCCGGAGCACCCCACCGCGGAGGAGGGTTGCCGACCAGCTAGCCGGGGCTTGTCGCTGGTTCTCGTGACCTGCCGAAGAGGATTGCAGGAGCGCGCACGGATGTCAAACCGGAATCGCGGCGGCCGTCGTCCCGCAAACGGAAGTTTCAGGGAGATAAGGTTTTTCGAGCGGAATCGGACGCCGCGCCGCGGAGCGCGACGTCGGGTCGAGCGGGAGATTCCACCGATGGAGTGGGCACCGACACACCCGATGTTCACCCTCCGTCCATCTGACCGTGAGATAACCGGACGAACGCATCACCAGGCCGAGAGAAGGACATGCGATTGCCTGCCCAGCCCACGACGGATCCGGATCGGTCGTATCGCATCCCCGAGGAGTTCGTTCGCTCCTCCCACGCCCCGGCCCCCCGCACCCTCGTCGACATCCTGCGGGCCACCGCCGACACCCACCCGGACGCCCCGGCCGTCGACGACGGCACCGTCACTCTCAGCTACACCGAACTCGTCGAAGAGGTCATCGCCTGCTCGTACCGGCTCGCCGACGCGGGAGTCGGCGCCGGTGACCGCGTCGGCGTGCGCATGCCGTCCGGCTCCAAGGACCTGTACGTGATGATCCTGGGCATCCTCGCGGCGGGCGCGGCCTACGTGCCGGTGGACGCGGACGACCCCGACGAACGCGCCGAACTCGTGTTCGGGGAGGCGATGGTCACCGCCGTCGTCACCGCCGACGGCATCGGCCCGGGCACCGCGCCGCCGTCGCCCGCGCCACAGCTGCGCGGCCCGCGCCTCGACGACGCCGCCTGGATCATCTTCACCTCCGGCTCCACCGGCACCCCCAAGGGCGTCGCGGTCAGCCATCGCAGCGCCGCCGCCTTCGTCGACGCCGAGGCCCGGCTGTTCCTGCGCGAGAACCCGATCGGGCCCGGCGACCGCGTACTGGCCGGACTGTCGGTCGCCTTCGACGCCTCCTGCGAGGAGATGTGGCTGGCGTGGCGGCACGGCGCGTGCCTCGTGCCGGCGCCCCGCTCGCTCGTGCGGTCCGGGATGGACCTCGGGCCGTGGCTGGTCTCCCGCGACATCAGCGTCGTCTCCACCGTCCCCACCCTCGCGGCGATGTGGCCCGCCGAGGCGCTCGAAGCGGTGCGGCTGTTGATCTTCGGTGGCGAGGCCTGCCCGCCGGACCTCGCCGAGCGACTGGCCGTGCCCGGTCGCGAGGTGTGGAACACCTACGGGCCGACCGAGGCCACCGTCGTCGCATGCGCGGCAACCATGGACGGCAAGGGCCCGATCCGCATCGGTCTGCCGCTCGACGGCTGGGACCTCGCCGTGGTGGACGCCGACGGCCGGCCCGTGCCCGAGGGCGGTACCGGCGAACTCGTCATCGGCGGCGTCGGACTGGCTCGCTACCTCGACCCGGCCAAGGACGCCGAGAAATACGCCCCCATGCCCACCCTCGGCTGGGACCGCGCGTACCGCAGCGGCGACCTGGTCACCCTCGACCGCAGGGGCCTGCTGTTCCAGGGACGCGCCGACGATCAGGTCAAGATCGGCGGTCGGCGCATCGAGCTCGGCGAGGTCGACAACGCTCTGCAGAACCTGCCCGGCGTCGCCGGCGGCGCGGCCGCCGTGCGCAAGACCGCGGCCGGGCACTCGATCCTCGTCGGGTACATCGCCAGCACCGACCCGGAGTTCGACCTCGCCTCCGCGCGCGACCTGCTCGGCGAGCAGTTGCCCGCGGCCCTGGTGCCGCGGCTGGCGCTGGTGGACGAGCTGCCCACCCGCACCTCCGGCAAGGTGGACCGCAACGCGCTGCCGTGGCCGCTGCCCGGCGCCGAGGCCGACTCCGCCGAGGCCCTGGGTCTCGACCCGACCGCCGAGTGGGTCGCCGGACTGTGGGTGTCGATCCTCGGCACCCCGATCGAGAGCATCGACGACGACTTCTTCGAACTGGGCGGCGGCTCCCTCTCCGCGGCCCAGCTGGTGACCGCCCTGCGCGAGCGCTACCCCGCGATGACCGTCGCCGAACTGTACGACCATCCGCGGCTCGGCTCGCTGGCCGGGTACCTCGACGACCTCGCACCGTCCGCGGTGGTCGCGCCGCGGCAGGTGGCCCCCGTCCCACGCCGGACGCAGCTGCTGCAGCTGGCCATCACGGTGCCGCTCACCACCCTGACCGGACTGCAATGGGTGACATGGCTGGCGACGGCGAACAACGTCTTCGCGTTGTTCGTCGACCTGCCGTGGCTCGCGCCGATGTCGTGGTGGTGGGTGGCGCTCGGGATCCTGCTGTTCCTGACCCCGCTCGGCCGGATGTCCGTCGCCGTCGCCGGGACGCGGCTGCTGCTGCGCAACCTGGAACCCGGCACCTATCCGAGGGGCGGCAGCGAACACCTGCGGCTGTGGACGGCGCTGCGGCTGTCGGAGGCCAGCGGCGCGGTGAACCTGTCCGGGGCGCCGTGGATGCTGTACTACGCCCGCGCCCTCGGCGCGAAGGTCGGTCAGGGCGTCGACCTGCACAGCCTGCCGCCGGTGACCGGCATGCTCGAACTCGGCGACGGCTGTTCCGTCGAACCCGAGGTCGACCTGTCCGGCCACTGGGTCGACGGCGACGAGGTCCACATCGGCACCATCCGGATCGGCGCCGGCGCCACCGTCGGTGCCCGCTCGACGCTCGCCCCGGGCGCCAAGATCGGCAAGAACGCCGAGGTCGAGGCCGGCTCCGCCGTCTTCGGCCGGGTCAAGGCCGGCCAGCACTGGGCGGGCTCCCCTGCGCGGAAGGTCGGCAAAGCCGTACATCCGTGGCCCGACGAGCCGCCGCGCCGCGCCGCGTGGTGGGTGCCGGTCTTCGGCCTCACGTCGGTGGCGCTGGCCTCGCTGCCGATCGTCTCGATCGCCGCCGGCCTCACGCTGGTCGGATGGTGGATCCGCGACACCGCCGACCTGACCGACGCGTTGCTCCGCAGCGCAGCGATCCTGCCGGTGGCCGCACTGTTGACCCTGTTCGTGTTCGCCGCGCTCACGGTGCTGTCGGTGCGCGCCCTGTCCCTCGGCATGATCGAGGGCCACCACCCCGTCCGCAGCCGCGTCGGCTGGCAGGTGTGGGCGACCGAGCGCCTGATGGACAGCTCGCGCACGTTCCTGTTCCCGCTCTACGCCTCGATGCTCACCCCCGGCTGGCTGCGGCTGCTCGGCGCCGACATCGGCAAGGACGTCGAAGCCTCCACCGTGCTGATGGTGCCCAAGTTCACCCGCGTCGCCGACGGCGCCTTCCTCGCCGACGACACCATGGTCGCCAGCTACGAACTCGGTGGCGGCTGGCTGTACATCTCCCGGGCCAAGGTCGGCAAGCGCGCGTTCCTCGGCAACTCGGGCATGGCCGCCCCCGGGCGCCGGGTGCCCAAGTACGGGCTCGTCGCCGTGCTCTCCGCTGCCCCGTCGAAGGCCAAGTCGGGTTCCTCGTGGCTGGGCAGCCCACCGGTGCGGCTGCGCCGCGCCGCGAACGACGGCGACTCGAGCCGCACGTTCGCGCCCCCGCTGCGGCTCCGGGTGGCACGCGGCTTCGTCGAGACCTTCCGCCTGCTCCCCATGATCGTCACGTTCGGCATCGGCCTCGGCGTCCTGTTCGCCCTGCAGGCGCTGGCCGGCGCGGCGGGATACGGCCCGGCCGCGGCGCTGAGCGGCCTCGTGCTCATCCTTGCCGGCGCCGTGGCCGGCATCGTGTCCGTGACCGCCAAGTGGGTGGCCGTCGGGCGCATCGGCCGCGAGGAGCACCCGCTGTGGAGCTGGTTCGTGTGGCGCAACGAGGTGGCCGACACGTTCGTCGAAACCGTCGCGGCGCCGTGGTTCGCTCGGCCCGCCACCGGAACGGCCGTGATGAACCTGTGGCTGCGGGGCCTGGGCGCGAAGATCGGCCGCGGGGTGTGGTGCGAGAGCTACTGGCTGCCGGAGGCCGACCTGGTGACCCTCGGCGACGGCGCGACGGTGGAACGCGGATGTGTTGTGCAAACGCACCTGTTCCATGATCGGATCATGTCCATGGACACCGTCACGCTCGGCGCCGGCGCCACCCTCGGCCCCCAGTGCGTCGCACTGCCCGCGGCCGGAATCGGAGCCGGCGCCACCGTCGGTCCCGCCTCGCTGGTGATGCGCGGCGACGTCGTTCCGGATTCGAGCAGATGGCAAGGCAATCCGATCGCACCGTGGTCACACCCGAGCGATTGGTCCCCGCAGTGAAGCCGGGGAACGACCCGAAGAAGTCGCGCGACAACGGCAGGACCGCGAAGCCGGACGCCCCGATCGATCCGTACCTGCCGCGGAGCGGCAACCGCGGGTACCGCGTGTCGCGGTACGAACTCGACCTGACCTACCGGGTGGTGGCCAACCGGCTCACCGGCACGGCCACCGTCATCGCCACCACCACCGACGCACGCGGCAAGTTCGCGCTCGACCTCGCACCGACGATGCGGGTGACGAAACTGTCGGTCAACGGCTCCCGGCCCGCCAAGTACGCCCAGCGCGACGGCAAGCTCGTCGTCACCCCGGCCCGGAAGATTCCCGTGGGCGGGGTGCTGACGATCGTCGTTCACTATCACGGAACACCGAAACCGATCCGCAGCCCCTGGGGCGAGGTCGGCTGGGAGGAACTCGAGGAGGGGTCGCTCGTCGCGAGTCAGCCCAACGGCGCCGCATCGTGGTTCCCCTGCGACGACCATCCCGGCGCCAAGGCCAGCTACCGGATCACGGTCACCGCCGACTCGCCCTTCCAGGTGATTGCGAACGGCACGCTGGTGCGCAGGACGACGAGGGCCAGCCAGACCACCTGGGAGTACGAACAGCCGGAACCGATGGCGACCTACCTGGCCACCGTGCAGATCGGGAACTACGAGACCCGCAGGGTGTCCGACGGGCCGGTGCCCCTCTACGCGGTGCATCCCCCGCGCCTGAAGGCGAACTTCGACCGGGACTTCGGCCGGCAACCACAGATGATGGACGTCTTCTCCCGGCTCTTCGGGCCCTACCCGTTCACGCACTACAGCGTCGTCGTCACCGCGGACGAACTCGAGATCCCGATCGAGGCGCAGACCCTGTCGATCTTCGGCGCGAACCACTGCGACGGCAGCCGCGGCGAGGAGCGGCTCGTCGCGCACGAGCTCGCCCACCAGTGGTTCGGCAACAGCCTCACCCTGTCGCGGTGGCGCGACATCTGGCTGAACGAGGGCTTCGCCTGCTACGCGGAGTGGCTGTGGTCGGAGAATTCCGACGGCCCGTCGGCGCACGCGATCGCGGCCGACGCGCACCGGGGGCTCGGCCGCAAACCCCAGGACCTCCTCCTCGGCGACCCGGGCCCGGAGCTGATGTTCGACGACCGCGTCTACAAGCGCGGCGCCCTGACCCTGCACGCGCTGCGCCTGCGCCTCGGCGACGAGAAGTTCTTCGCGTTGCTGCGGCAGTGGACCGCCGAGCACCGGCACGGGACCGTCACCACCGAGCAGTTCACCGATCTGGCGGCGCGGTTCGCGGATGCACCGCTGCGTCCGCTGTGGGACGCGTGGCTCGCCGAGAAGGCACTGCCGCCGATGCCCGAGCCGTGAGGCGTCAGGCCTGTGCTCGCTCCGGCAGGTGCGCCCGCCACTTGACCAGGACGAGCACCAGGCACGCGGCCGCCGCGACGGCGCCCACGACGAACATCGCCGGGTAGGTCAGGACCGGGTACGTCTGCGACAGGTACACCATGGCGGCGGGCACCGCGAAACCGAGATAGCTCAGCGAATAGAACACCGCGGTGAGCCCGGCGAGGTCGTCGGGGCCGGCGATGCGCTGCACCTCCTGCAGACCCGACACCAGCGCCATGCCGTAGCCGCACCCCAGGACGACCGCGGCCAGCAGCGCCAGCGGCACGGTCAGTGCCGCGGCCGCGACCGCCGCCGTGACCATCCCCACCACGAGCAGCGTCAGCGCCACCACCACGGCCCGGGCATTGCGTGGGGTGTCGATCCGGCGGCCCAGCGACTGGATCGCGAAACCGGCACCGAGGGCCACGACGCACAGCAGTGCCGAGAACGCGACCGGCGCGTCGCCGCTGTGTCCGGTCATCAGCGCCGGAATGATCGCGTAGGCCGAACTCGCGGCACCGAACACCCAGGGGGCGACGGGGGCGATCACGAACAGGAAGCGGGCGTGCCCGGCCGCCGGGATCTTCAGATCCTCCCGCAGCGGAGTCCGTTCCACCTCCGACTGCGCCGGCCGGGTCTCCGGCGTCCGGAGCAGCGCCGCACCGGCGCCGACGCTCAGCCCGATGTGCACGAGGTAGGTCAGGGCGCTCGGCATCGGCGCCCACTGCGCGAGGGCCCCCGCGACCCCGGCCCCGACCCCGAAGCCGGCGGTCAGGCTCATCGCGGCCCGTCGCGCACCGGCACCGGGAGTCGCGCGCGGATCCCAGCGCGGATCGGACAGTTCCTTCAGCCAGCTGCCGCCGACGGCCATGCCGAGACCGAGGGCGATCCCGCAGAGGATGCGACCGAGGATGAGCAGCGGCGCGGAGTCCGCCCCGAGGGCGAGCACCGCGGAACCGGCCAGGCCGACGAACGGCGCGGGCACCATGACCGGTCGCCGCCCGAGCCGGTCGGAGAGCGGGCCGCCGACGAGCAGGGCCGGCACGATGCCCAGGACGTACGCGAAGAGGAACAGGTCGACGACGACCGGCGCGAAACCGTGTTCGAGCCGGTACATCACGAGCAGCGGCGTGAACTCGTTGCCACCCCAGGCGACGGTGAACATCGCGGCGGCCACGAGCAGCCACGTCCCGCGCGGGACCGTTTCCGTAAGTGTCGGCAGCCGACCGGGGTCGGTGGTAGTAGCGGTCACAGTCGTCCCCCTCCGAGTCCGTGCACCTCACGCATGTGCACCTGAAGCGCCTCGTCGAACGCGTCGGCATCCCCGGCGGCGACGAGATCCGCCAGGTGCGTGTGGTCGGCGATGATCTTCTGCAGCTGCGCCGGATCACGAGCGACCGAACGCGCCGTCATCCGTCGCTGGCGTTCACGCAGGCTTGCGTAGAAGTTGCCGAGGAGCGGATTGCCGCCCGCCGCGACGATGCTGCGGTGAAAGTCCGCGTCGGCGCCGCTGAAGGCGCCGACGTCCCCGCGCTCGGCCAGCTCCCGCTGGGTGTCCAGGCATTCGCGCAACGTGCGCTCGAGCCGTTCCCGCGCCTGCGGAACCGACGCGACGGCGCGTACGGCGTGCGTTTCCAGCAGCCGTCGCGCATCGACGACGTGCTCGGCCTCCCCGTCCGCCACCGGGACGACGAGCGCGCCCCGCTTGGGGTACAGGCGCATCCAGCCCTCCGCCTCGAGCCGGAGGAAGGCCTCGCGCACCGGGGTGCGGCTGCACGACATCCGTGCGGCGATCTCCCCTTCGCTGATCAGATCCCCGCCGGGCAGCTCACCCGAGAGGATCAGCTCCTTGACCTCGCGGTAGGCCGCCTCGGCGGCTGAATACGACATAGACACAAGATGTATTTATACCGTAGGCCGACGGTGGGGCACCACGCGGCCCTGCCGGCTTGCCCAGGAGGGCAAGGTGGAAGGGAGCCATGACCGCGACCGCCTCGGGGAGCTCTTCGCGGCGGCGGCCTCGAATCCGGTGAACCCGTCCATCGCAACAGGCGAAAGCGGTCGTGGGGAGAGCGTCGAGGAGGTTCTGCGGGTCCGTCGCGACGCCCTACCTCGAGCACATGTCGGGCGCCGGAGCCACAATCGGGCTGGGCATTCGAGCGGTGCCGTAGAGAAGATCCGGCGAATGACGCGGCAGGAGCAGAGGAGTCCTCGAATGGCGAAGTACCTGATCTCGTTCCCTGGCGAGGCCATGGTGTTCCCCGAGGAGGACTTCGAGGCGGTGGTCGAAGCCTCCCATGCCGTCATCGACGAGGCCAAGGCGGCGGGCGTGTACGTCTTCGCCGGAGGGATCGATGAGGACGTAGACCCGGTGCTCGTGGCCGGTGACGGCACCGTCACCGAGGGCACGTACCCCGGCCACAAAGTGCCTAACGGCGGTTACACCGTTCTCGAGCTGCCCTCGCGGGAGGCGGCACTCGAGTGGGCCGCGAAGATCGCCGTCGCCTGCCGCTGCTCGCAAGAGGTCCGGCAGTTCCAGGACGACCCGGCCCGCTGACGAGGGCAACCCCAGCCGGAGCCGGTCGTGCGTCGCGCGCCCATAATGAAAGGCGTGCAGCAGCGCACAGGGCGGGTGACCCCGACCGGCGGCACCTCGCCGGCCGACCCGGCCACCGACGCGCCGACCAGCCCTACACCCTCAACTGCGAAGAGCCGCCGCCATACTCGGATGCAATGAACGGAGCGTGATGAGACCACCGCCGACGTGGGGCGATCGGCTGCACGCGGTTGCGATGGGCGGCGTCGCGGGCGGCGTCGCGGTGTACTGGCTCGACTACTTCACTGCCGGACATGTCAGGTCGTCCGACGATGCCACCTATATCGCGTTCGAGAACGCCTTTCCGGCCGCCGACGGACTGATGGCCGCGAGCTTCGCAACGAGTGCCTGGCACCTGACAAGGGGACGAGCGGTCGCCATCCCGCTGGGGATCGCGGCCGGCGGCGCGATGACATTCCTCGGGGCCATGGACACGCTGTGGAACCTCGAGCACGGCAGCTACCGGCACATGACTGCGGACATGGCGGTCGAGACCGGGATCAACATCATCTCGCTCGTGTTCGGGCCATGGACGGTTGCCCGGCTGTGGCGGCGGCGCGAGGCACTGGCAGGCTGATCGGACTGGAGAAGGTCGTCGACACGCTGCACCCGGGCAGGTAGCCGCCGGCGGTCTACGCGCCAACCCGCACCTCTCCCTGATCGACTCTCACCGACTGCGGCACCTATCGCCTGTGCTTCAGTAGGACTTGCGCCGCCACGGCTCGACGGTGAGGTGTCCTGCAACGATGACCATGGGTGCGCTCCACTCCTGTCGCCTTCGCCTCCAGCCCGCCGGGCTGTTCCGCTGAGATAGACCTCCAGGGCAGGAGAAATTCGGCTCTTCCGGATTCAGAGTGCATCGATCGCGTGGGTGAGGTTGCCGCAGTGCAGCAGGGACCGGATCCGGTAGTGGAGTAGGTTGCGGAATCCGAGGGCGTGCCGACGTAGTGCTTCGAGCCGGCCGTTGATCGCTGCGGTGGGTCCGTTCGAGGCGCGGTGGTCGAAGTACGCCAACACATCGGCACGTCTGCGGTGCAGGGTGCGTCCGAGCTGGGCGAGTTCACCCGAGACCGTCCGGTACGCCGGAGCGAATGGTGTCGATGACCCGGGTCAACCGCTTCTTGCCACGCCGCCGGTCGTGGTCGGCGTAGGCGTCGATGACGTCCTGGTAGACCCGCCACGTCACTGCGAACGGTAGATGCCGATCGTCGGCGAAGACCGCCTCGAGGCGTCGGCGTTGCCGGTCGCTGAGTAACTCCTGCCGGGTGCGGGCGGTGCGGCGGACGCCGTAGAGCGGGTCGCCCGAACGGCCGCGGTGCCCACAGGTGTGCTGCTGCACGCGCTGACGACACAGATCCAGCTTGGCGCCGGCCAGGGCGACGACGTGGAACGGATCCATCACCGTCGCTGCATCCGGAACTGTGCTGGTCGCAGCGGTCTTGTAGCCACCGAACCCGTCCATCGCCACGACCTCGATCCTGCTGCGGAACGCAGCACCACGGTGCTCGAGCCAGGTGCTCAGCACCGCCGAGGACCGGCCTGCCACCAGATCGAGCAGGCGGGCCGGGCCGGTCCCGTCGAACACCGGCGTCAGGTCCACGATCACGGTGACATAGCCGTCGCCGGCCGCCCGGCGGGTGTGCGCCCAGCGGTGCTCGTCGACTCCGATCACCCGCACCGACTCAAGCCGGGAGGTGTCGGTGGTGATCAACGTCGTGGTGGCCTCGACCGCGATCGCATTGACCGTGTCCCACGACAGACCGAGCTCCCGAGCGATCGCAGCGACGGAGGTGCGGTCGACCATCAACCGCCGCAACACATGGCGGGCACACCTGCGGGTCGTCGACGCTCCGGCGCGAGCGAGTCGATCGGTGTTGTGTCGGAACACCTCCCGCTCACACGAGGCGGAGACACACCGGTAGCGGGGCACCCGCACCCGTAGCTGCAGCGGGTGGCCGGCCACCGGCAGATCCGTCACCGTGCGCACGATCGTGTCCCGGTACGTCCCTGCCTGGCTGCAGCTCGGGCAGCGGTCGGGTCCGTCGACCAGTAGATCGCAGAACACCACGGTGACCTGGTCGTCGAGGGCGGCGTCGGTGATGGTGACACCGAGTTCGATGGTGCGCATGATCGTGTCGGCGACGATCGAGGCGGGCAGGGAAGTAGGCTCGGACACTGGGCTCCCGGTGTGGTCGCGATGTGTGGCGTAGGAACCTTCATCTTCGACCGCCCGGGGCCCGTCTTACGGCAACGACACCAGCGTCAACCTCGGATCTTCACACCCTCTCCTGCACTTCATTTCCGGAAGAGCCAGAAATTCGTCGTTCAGCATCCCGAACCAGCCGGCGAACACCGACACACCGCGCACAGCGGCCCGTCCCCTCATCGAGTGGAACTCGAGGAGACAATGCCCGTGGGCTACCAGCGGTACAACCTGGTGCCTGCACCGCAATGACCGACTCTCACACGAAACGGAGCAGTTCACGGGGCCCGGTCACGGCCGTGAACGCAGGTTTCCGGAAGGGAATGGCGACGCCCCGGAAAAGACACGAAAAATGCCGGAAGCCCCCCAACGAGGTTGGG
>NZ_PCZU01000114.1:0-564 GCF_002887785.1 Rhodococcus sp. ENV425 | reverse complement strand
GGCAGCTGCCCGCCGCGGCGGTCGAGGACGCGGCCGCCGTGCACGACGCGATCGCGGTGCGGGTGCGCACCGAGCACGAGTGGGCCACGAGCGCGCAGGGCCGGGGCGCGGCGGCGGGCCCGCTGGTACGGATCCTCGCCCGGTCCGACAGTGCCGGCGAGACCCGGCCGGGCGGCGATCCGGCGCGGCCACTGACCGGGATCCGGGTGCTGGATCTGACCCGGGTGATCGCCGGCCCCGTCGCCGCCCGGGCGCTGGCCCTGCTGGGGGCGGACGTGCTGCGGGTGGATCCGCCCGCGCTGCCCGAGATCGCCTGGCAGCACGCCGAGAACGGGCAGGGCAAGCGCACCGCGCTGCTGGACCTGCGCACCGCCCGCGGCCGGGAGACGTGCCGCCGCCTGCTCGCCGACGCCGACGTGCTGCTCACCGGCTACCGGCCCGGGGCGCTCGACGCGCTGATCGGCGCACCCGTGCACCAGGCCCGGCCGGGTGTGGTGCACGGCCGGGTGTGCGCGTGGGGATGGTCCGGGCCGTGGGCGCCCCGTCGCGGCTTCGACTCGATCG
>NZ_PCZU01000113.1:0-5655 GCF_002887785.1 Rhodococcus sp. ENV425 | reverse complement strand
GCGCCGTGATCAGTGGTGCGTGGCCAGTCCGCCGTGTCCGTGCATCCGGGCACTCATCACAGGCAGTGCCGCCACCGCGACGACCACGGTGAGCACGCCCACCACCCAGGCCGTCCAGGATGCACCGCTGTACTCGGTGAAGCCCATGACCCAGGGGGAGAGGAACAGCAGCACGCCGAAGACGCCCATCGCGTAGTCGATCGCGGCCATGGTGGGCCGGACGATCTGCGCCAGTCCGGTCAGCGCGATCAGCACGCCGAGGACGATCAGGGTCCACATCGTCGTGTTGTCGTTGGCGACCCACAGCGGGGAGAGGGCGGTGAAGACGCCCAGGATCACGGCCACGTAGTCCTGTAGCCGGCTGTCGGAGAACATGTCGAGCCTCCTAGTGGGGATTGTGTCCTGACTTCGGTATAGACCTGATCGACCGGTCGGTCAATGGTGTGGGGGATTGCACTGCGGTAACGCTCCGGTGCAGTTGGGAGGGGTTTTTTGCGGATCGGTGACAGAGGGGGGAATGATCTCCGCGGTGCGTGTGTTCCACTAGATCGTTGCCTTGGCCAACGAACTGTCGGCCTTCCCGCACGAGTTCTCAGGAGGTCCGATGCCGGAGCCGACGCCGGGCCGCACCCTGCCACGCCGTTGCGGTTTCGCGGCGGTGGGCACGGCCAGCTTTCTACTCACCGCGTCCTCGTCCGCCCCCTCCCCGCTCTATCCGCTGTACCAGCAGCAGTGGGGTTTCTCCGCGGGAATGCTGACCGCCGTCTTCGCCGTCTACGCGCTTGCCCTGCTCGCCACGCTGCTGACGATCGGCTCGATCTCCGATCACGTCGGCCGCCGGCCGGTCCTGATCGGGGCGCTGCTGCTGCTCGTGGTGAGCATGGGCGTGTTCGTCCTCGCCGACGACGTGGGCTGGCTCGTGCTGGCCCGCGTGCTGCAGGGTCTCGCGGTCGGCGCGGCGACCGGCGCCGTCAGCGCCGCCGTGATCGATCTGCAACCGAACCCGCGCCTCGGATCCTTCGTCAACAGCGTGGCGCCGTCGCTCGGGCTCGCCCTCGGCGCCGCGGGGGCGGGCCTGCTCGTGCAGTTCGCGCCCCTTCCCACCGTCCTCGTATATGCCCTCGTCGTCGTGATCGCGCTGGCGCTGGCCGTCGTGCTCGTCTTCGTCCCCGACCGGGCACCCGCGCCGGGCTTCGCGTCCCGCCGGGCCGCGCTGCGCAGCCTGCTGCCGAGCGCGTCGGTGCCGGCGGACGTGCGGGGCCCTTACCTGGTGATCCTGCCCGGTCTGCTGTCGGCGTGGTCGCTCGGCGGCCTCTACATGTCCCTCGGCCCGTCGATCGTGGGCACGGTCTTCGGTATCGGCAACCGCCTCGTCGCGGGGCTGGCGATCTTCACGCTCTTCGCCTCCGGTTCGGTTGCCGCGACGGTGCTGCGCGGCTCCGACCCGCGGCGCGTCGTCGTCGCGGGGACCGCGATCCTCGCCACCGGCGTCGGCGTCGTCGTGACCGCCGTGCTCGGTGGCTGGGCCGTCGCGTACTTCGCCGGTACCGCCGTCGCGGGCTTCGGCTGGGGGGCGGCGTTCCTGGGCGCGATGAACGTCATCGGCGCCCTGGCGGCGCCGCACGAGCGCGGGCGCCTGTTCGCCACCACGTTCGTCGTCTGCTACCTCGCGTTCTCCGTGCCCGCGGTGCTCGCGGGCCTGGCGACGGGCGCGTTCGGGCTGACCGCGACGACGCTGGGCTACGGCTATGCCGTGATCGTGCTCGCCCTCGGGGCCGGGGCGGGGGTGGCGCTGCGCGGCCCGCGGCAGCCGGTCGCACAACTCGCGGAGGCACCGGTTCTCGTCCGCTGAGGCGGGGATTGCCGGCGCGTACAGACAGGGGCCCTCCGTCCGGACGAGCCGGACGGAGGGCCCCTGCGCCGTCTCAGAAGACGATCTTGACCGTGTCCGTCACCGGGTGGGCCTGGCAGCCGAGCACGTAGCCGGCCTCGATGTCCTCGGGGTCGAGGATCTCGCAGTTGTCCATCTCGACCTTGCCCTCGAGGACGGTGCAGGCGCACGAACCGCACTCGCCCTCCTGGCAGGAGTAGGGCACGTCGATGCCCTTGGCGAGCATGATGTCGACCAGGGTCTGGGAGCGCGGCCACGGGATCGTGTGGGTCTCGCCGTCGAGCTCGACCTCCACGGTCGCGGCGTCGGCCGCCTCCTCGTCGCTCACCTCGACGGGGGTGTGGTCGGCGAACGGGTCTCCCGCGAGGGAGTTGAACACCTCCGCGTGCACCTGGGAGCGCGGCATGCCTGCGGCCTGCAGCGCCCGGTGCACGGCGTCCATGAACGGACCGGGTCCGCACATGAACGCCTCGTGGCTCGTGTACGGGGTCACCAGGGTGGCGAGCTGGTCGGCGGACGGCAGGCCCTGCACGGACTCGAGCCAGTGCACGACGGTGAGCCGGGTGGGGTACTTCTCCGCCAGCGCCCGCAGCTCGTCCGCGAAGATGATCGACGCCTCGTCGCGGTTGGCGTAGACCAGCACGACCGTGCCCGAGCCCTGGGTCAGTGCCGACTTGAGGATCGAGATGACGGGAGTGATCCCGCTGCCGGCGCCGAACAGCAGGAAGTCGTGGTCGAGGGACTTCGGGGTGAACACTCCCGACGGCGGCAGTACCTCGAGTCGGTCGCCGGCGGAGATCCGGTCGCACAGCCAGTTGGACCCGTATCCGTCGACGGTCCGCTTGACCGTGACCTTGGGGGCGTCGTCGGTGTACGGGGAGCTGGCCAGCGAGTAACAGCGGGCCACGGAGCCGGTCTGCTCGCTCGGGATGCGCAGGGTCAGGAACTGTCCGGGCTTGTACGCGAACTTGTCCTGGAACTCGGCCGGCACGTCGAAGACGATCGAGCGCGAGTCCGGCGTCTCCTCGATGACTGCGGAGACGGTCAGGATCGCGGATCGCGAGCCGTGCGGCACCTCGACTGTCGTCATGGCCAGGTCGGTCCTTCCGTGGAGCGGGCGAAGCAATCTAGAACGCGTTCTAGTTTCAGGGTATCAGCAAGACGACGCTACCGGGACGGGGTGCACAGGGGTCCGGTCGGCTCCCGATCAGCGGGAATCGCACCTGCCCGATCGGGTAGGCCCGCGCGCTCGACCGGACGGCTTCGGTCCCGCGACCGGACGGTTCGGGCTCGAACCCCTTTCCGGGAGCGTGATCGGGCCCGAGAGTGGGGAAGGGAAGAGACGCCGGTCACACCGGCCGCCCCCTTCGAACCACCACTTCCGGCCGACACACCAGGAGAAACGCGATGGCCATCGAACTCAACCAGATCTGGGACTTTCCCATCAAGGAGTTCCACCCCTTCCCCCGGGCGCTGATGGGTGTCGGCGCCCACGACATCATCGGTGTCGAGGCGAAGAACCTGGGCTTCAAGCGCACCCTGCTGATGACGACCGGCCTGCGCGGCTCGGGCATCATCGAGGAGCTCATCGGCAAGATCGAGTACCAGGGTGTCGAGGTCGTCCTGTACGACAAGGTCGAGTCCAACCCCAAGGACTACAACGTCATGGAGGCCGCCGCCCTCTACCAGCAGGAGAAGTGCGACTCCATCATCTCCGTCGGCGGCGGCTCGAGCCACGACGCCGCGAAGGGCGCCCGCGTGGTCATCGCCCACGACGGCCGCAACATCAACGAGTTCGAGGGCTTCGCCAAGTCCACCAACAAGGAGAACCCGCCGCACATCGCCGTCTCCACCACGGCCGGCACCGGCTCGGAGACCTCCTGGGCGTACGTCATCACCGACACCTCGGACATGGAGCACCCGCACAAGTGGGTCGGCTTCGACGAGGCCACGATCGTCACCCTCGCCATCGACGACCCGCTGCTGTACTACACCTGCCCGCAGCACTTCACCGCCTACTGCGGCTTCGACGTCCTCGCCCACGGCTCCGAGCCGTTCGTCTCGCGGCTGGACTTCGCGCCGTCGCTCGGCAACGCCCTGTACTCGATCGAACTCGTCGCCAAGCACCTGCGCGAGGCCACCTTCGAGCCGCGCAACCTCAAGGCGCGCGAGGGCATGATGAACGCCCAGTACATCGCCGCGCAGGCCTTCAACTCGGGCGGCCTGGGCATCGTGCACTCCATCTCGCACGCCGTGTCCGCCTTCTTCGACAGCCACCACGGCCTCAACAACGCCATCGCCCTGCCGCGCGTGTGGGAGTACAACCTGCCCTCGCGCTACGAGCACTACGCCCGCATCGCCACCGCGATGGGCGTCGACACCCGCAACATGACCACCGTCCAGGCCGCGGACGCCGCGGTCGAGGCCGCCATCCGGCTCGCCAAGGACGTCGGGATCCCCGACAACTTCGGTCAGGTGCGCGTCGACTCGTACGAGAAGAACCGCATGAACACCGGCAAGTACGCCGGCCGCGGCGACGTCATCAAGGGCGACGAGAAGACCGTGCGGGCCATCTCCGAGCACATCCAGGGCGACTGGTGCACCCCGGGCAACCCGCGCGAGGTGACGGTCGAGTCGATGATCCCGGTCGTCGACCACTGCATCAACCGGTCCTACTGACCCACCTGCTCGACCGATCCCGTGCCCGGGGCGGGGCGACCCGCCCCGGGCACACCCACCTCCCTCGAGTGCCGACGACACAGGAGCACCGATGACCAGCTTCGCCAGCGGACCGGAACTCGCCGACGCGCTGCGCCGCCACGACTACATCGCCGACGACGAGTTCGCGGTCGTCGTCCACCTCGCCACCGCGCTCCAGCGGCCCCTGCTGCTCGAGGGCCCGGCCGGCGTCGGCAAGACCGAGCTGGCCAAGGCGCTCGCCGCCGCCGGCGGGCGCAGGCTGGTGCGGTTGCAGTGCTACGAGGGCCTCGACGACAGCCGCGCGCTGTACGAGTGGGACTACGCCAAGCAGCTGCTGCACGTGCAGATGCTGCGCGACCGCATCGGCGAGCAGCTCGCCGCGTACCCCGACGTCGCCGAGGCGTCCCGGTTCCTCGCCGCGCAGGACTTCGGCCTGTACTCCGAGAAGTTCCTCGCCGTGCGCCCCCTGCTCGAGGCGATCCTCTCCCCGGAACCGGTGGTGCTCCTCGTCGACGAGGTGGACCGCACCGAGGAGTCCATGGAGGCGCTGTTGCTCGAGGTCCTCGCCGAGGGGCAGGTCACCATTCCCGAGGTGGGCACCTTCACAGCCCGGTCCTCGCCGTGGGTGATCCTGACCTCCAACGACACCCGCGAACTCTCGCCCGCCCTCAAGCGCCGCTGCCTGCACTACCACGTCGGTTATCCCACCCCCGAACGTGAGCGCGAGATCGTCACCGCCCGGGCCCCCGAGGTCGACACGGTGACTGCCGCCGAGGTGGTGGACCTGGCCCGCACCCTCCGGGACCTGCCGTTGCGCAAGAGCCCGTCCATCTCGGAGGTGATCGACGCCGCGCGCGCCGCGACCGTCCTGCGGCGAGGCGGCGGCGACCACACCTCCCTCCGGCAGATCCGCGACATCCTGCTCGCGACGCTCCTCAAGTACACCGGCGACGCCGACCTGGTCCGCGCACGTCTCGACGGGAGTCCGGCCGAGGCCGTCCCGGCCCCGGCCGAACCGGCGGGGGAGCGGCCCGAGCGGGCCACCGTCGCGTCCCGGCCGGCCA
>NZ_PCZU01000112.1:0-6227 GCF_002887785.1 Rhodococcus sp. ENV425 | reverse complement strand
GCGCCGGCGCGAACATCGGGTTCAGCCCCACGCACTGCGCGGACCACCCCGGCTCGCGCACGGCCCGCGCCCACGCCGACTTCACCGACAGCGTCTCGACGAGCACCGCGGCCGGCGACAGCAGCGCACCGAGCGGGGCGGCGGCGGCGAGTGCGGTGGTCTCGGGCAGGGCCAGCACCACTGCCGGAGCGACCCGGACCGCGTCCCGCATCGCCGCCGTGGGGGCGGTGACATCGCCGCGCAGCGCGGCCGGGTCGTCGCCGGCGGCCGGGTCGATCACCACCACGGCGGTGCCGTCGCGACGGAACGCCTCGACCAGCATCCGGCCGACCGCGCCGGCACCGCCGGCGACGACCACGGGACCGGCCGCGGCGTTCACGCGCGGGGGCCGTCCTCGGGCGACTCGTTCACCGACAGGGTGCGGCGCATCGCCACCGCCTTGACCATCGTCTCCTCGAGCTCGTCCGCCGGATCCGACAACGCGACGATGGCGCCGCCGATTCCGAACCCCACCTCGTGCTCGGTGGCGACCATGGTGCGGATGACGATCGACAGATCCGCCGCCCCCGTCGGGGACAGATATCCCAGCGCCCCCGAATACACGCCGCGGGGGCCGTCCTCGAGCTTGTCGATGATCTCCATGGTGCGCAGCTTCGGAGCCCCGGTCATCGACCCGCCCGGGAACGCGGCCCGCACGCAGTCCACCGCGGTCGCATCCGGGCGCAACGTGCCCCGGACCGTGGAGACCAGTTGGTGCACGGCCGCGTACGTCTCGACGTCGAACAGCTTCGGCACGTGCACCGAGCCGGGTACGCACACCCGCGAGAGGTCGTTGCGCACCAGGTCGACGATCATCAGGTTCTCCGACCGGTCCTTCTCGCTGTCGAGCAGGCTCTGCCGCAACGCCCGGTCCGCGTCCTCGGTGGTGCCGCGCGGCCGGGTGCCCTTGATCGGCTTCGACTCGACCACCCGGTCCGGGCCGATCCGCAGGAACCTCTCCGGCGAGGCGCTGAGCACCGACACCTCCGGGAAGCGCAGCAGGGCGCTGTACGGGGTCGGGCTGAGTTCCCGCAGCGTCTCGTAGGTACGCAGCGGATCCACGCTGCGCTCCACGGTCGCCGCATTGGTCAGGCACACCTCGTACGTCTCGCCGCTGCGGATCTCGGCGATCGACTGGGCGATCAGCTCGAGGTACCGCTGCGGCTCGTGCCGCAACCGCACCTGCGGATCCTGCTCCGCCCGCACCAGCGGCGCCGTGGCCGGCGCCGTGGCGGACTCCGGCAGGGACTCGAGCACCGCGGCGGTCTCGTCGAACCACGCGGTCGTGGCCGGCTCACCGGTCCGCTCGCTCAACGCCAGCAGATAGCAGCAGCGCGCCTCGTGGTCGAGCACGACCGCGCGGTCGGCGAACACCATCGCCGCGTCCGCGATGGGGGACGTGTGCACCAGCTGGCCGCCGGTGTCGGCCTTGAGCTCGTACCCCAGGTAGCCCACGTACCCGAGAGCGAACGCGAACGGCAGGTCGTCCCGCCGGGCGACCGTGCGCTCGGCGAGGCGACGGTCGACGTGGTCGAAGAAGGTGGTGTGGAACTCGGCGACCGGTTCCCCGGCCCGCTGTTCGCGCACCAGGGTCTCGGCGACGCTGTAGGTGACGAACTCGGCGCGTGGTCCCGATCCGTCCCCGAGGATGGAGAACCGCGAGTTCGGCTCGGTGGCGGCACTGCCGTCCAGCCAGAAGCTGTGCGGGCCCTCGGCGAACAACGCTTCGAACACCCGCTGCGGGTCCGGGTTGTGTGCGATCCGGCGGCTCTCGAGCACCAGCGCCGGGGGCGGGGCCGTCGGCGCTGGCGGTAGGGCCGGCTCCGGCGGGTGGGGCCGGGCCGGGGTCGCGTCGCGGAAGTTCGCCAGCAGTTCGCGGCCGTACTCGGTGCAGATCGATTCGGGGTGGAACTGCACCCCCCACAGCGGACGGGTCCGGTGGGCGACCCCCATGAGCAGCCCGTCCTCGGTCCAGGCGACGGCCTCGAGCTCGTCGGGCACCCGGTCGACGACCAGCGAGTGGTATCTCACCGCCGCGAACGGCGAGGGAATGCCGGCGAACAACCCGGTGCCGGTGTGCCGGATCCGCGAGAGCCGTCCGTGCACCGGTTGCGGGGCGCGCACCACGTCGCTGCCGAACAGGTTGCACAGGCCCTGGTGGCCCAGGCACACCCCGAGCACCGGCAGACCGGAGTCGAGCAGGGCGTGGGAGCTGATCCCGAAGTCGCGGGCCCGGTCGGGCCGCCCCGGCCCGGGGGAGACGACGACGTTGTCGAACCGGTCCAGGTCCAGGCACTCCCACGGGGTGTCGTTGCTGACGACCGTGGGCGCAACACCGTTGACCTCCGCAAGCAGGCTGTAGAGGTTGTAGGTGAACGAGTCGTAGTTGTCGATCAGCAGGGTGCGGATCGAACCGGCGGGCGGCGGCGCGGCCATGACCGGCCTCAGGTCCGGGTCTCGCGCAGCTCGGCCGACGCCGAGCCGGTGCCGTCGATGATGAGGTCCTCGACCCGGCACGCCTCAGCGATGAGCAGCGCGTACAACGAGTGCAGGAACTCGGGCGACATGGCGTTGCGGTGCGCGTAGGTCTCCGCGCGGTCGTGCACGACCTGCATCCGCCCCGGCTGCAGCATCGGGATGGCGTGCCGCTGTTTCAGGTGCGCGATGCGGGCGCAGATCCGCAGCCGGTCCCGGACGTCGTCGAGGAGCCGGGCATCGACGCGGTCGAGTTCGGTGCGCAGCCCGTCGAGCAGGCGGTCCGGCGTGGATTCGGCGGTGCCGCCGGCCCTGCGGTCGTTGCTGTTGTCCATTGCTTCTCGCCCCCTGTACCACGTCCCGAAACCCCAGTGGGTCATTCCGTTTCGCGTCGTCCGAGGTCGCCGGTCCGAGAATCCGGCCGGTGTTCGATCATGATGACACGCGCGCGAAGGCGCTGTCGGCGTTTGATCTTTTTGTGCCGTGCGCGCAACACGGCCGACCCCTGGGGGCCGTGATACGCGATGCCGCCCCCGGGACGGATCCCGGGGGCGGCATCGTGAGGTGCCGGTGGGGGCGGGTCAGGCGCCGCGCCGCTTGGTCTTGAGCAGTTCGAGGCGCTCCTTGAGCAGTTCGTCGAGCTCGTCGATGGAGCGGCGCTCGAGCAGCATGTCCCAGTGGGTGCGCGGCGGCTTGACCTTCTTAGTCTCCGGTGCCGCGCCCTCGACCAGGGAGCCTTCCAGGCCGTTCTTGCAGATCCAGGTGCCGGGGATCTCCGCGTCGTCGGCGAACGGAACGTCGAACTCCTCGCCGTTGTCACAGCGGTAGCGGGCGATCCGCCGCGGCGCCAGATCGTGGTCACGGTCGGTCTCGTAGCTCACCGCCCCGAGCCGGCTGCCTCGCAGTACACGATCTGCCATGGTGGTGTCCTCTCTTGTGTGCTCCGCCCGGTGCGCTCGCCTCCGAGGGAAGCGAGCGTCCACAGTGCGGTCGACATCGGCGGATGCCGACCACTCTTGTCAACGCCCGCGCGGTCGAATCGGTTCCCGACCGCCCCGGGGCCGTGGGCGCGGGTCATTCTACCGGGCTGCCACGGCCGCTCCGGCGCCGCGGGCCGGTAGGGTGTGCGGCCATGACCGGACGTACCCGTAAACCGGAGAACTGCCTCTGGTGCGGCCGGCCGGTCGCCGACGCCCCGCTCGGGCGCCGCCGCCGCTATTGCCGCCGCTCGTGCCGCCAGCGGGCCTACGAGCACCGCACCCTCGCCCGGGAGGCGGGCCTGCCGGAGGACGCGGTGGTCCTGACCGCCGACGAGGCGAGCGCGGTCGCCGACCGCGCCTTCGAGGTGCGGTGCGCGGCCGAGGACGTCGCGACCGCGGTGGGCGAGGGCGCGGGTCCGGAGGAGCTGGCGCCGCTGTGCGCCGACCTGGTGCGCCTGGCTCGCGCCGCCGAGCGGCTCCGCTGAACCGGGCTCCGCCGAGCCGGCGGCGGCCTCAGGCGAAGAACGCCCCCATCGTGTACACCACCTGGCAGAAGGTGCCGTCGACGTACTGCACGGAACCGAACAGTGCCGACAGCACCGGCCCGGTGCCGGTGTCGAGGGTCTTCGACAGCTGCGGCACCCCGCCGACGGTGTCGTCGAGGGTGGCCACGCCGCCGCGGAAGTTCTCCATGTTCAGCCATACGAACTTCAGGTCGGCCCGCGCCGGCAGGGTGGGGATCGTGGGGGAGACGAAGATCTTCAACTGCCCGATCTGCACGGGCGGCACCGCGTTGGGGCCGGGCTGGGCCCAGCCGGTGGTCATCGCGTACGGGGTGAAGCCGCCGCCGCAGCCGAGCCCGAACGTGGGGGCGGGCTGCATGAACGGCTGCGGCGTGTTGCGCGGCGGCGGCTCGAACAACGCCGGGGTGCGGGCCGCGTCGAGCAGGGACTCCACCGCCCGCAGCGCCTCGGGGGAATCCGCGGCGGCCGCCGCCCGCAGCGCATCCGGCGGCAATCCCGGGGGTGCCGGCTCCGCGACGGCGTGGGCGGGCACGGCCACGGCGACAGCCGCGGCCGCCGCGGCGGTGAGCGAACGAACGGTCCATCGACGCTGCTGCATCCAGAGCTCCTCGAGGATGGGGCGGGCACGGGCGACGGCGTGGTCGGCTCGACAATAGGGGGACCGGGTCCGCCGCGGGGCGTTTCCGGGGTCCGGTTCGAAAAGCGGTTACCGAAACTGTGATTCGAGCGCATCCGGTGACCGGATCGCGATCGAACGGTAACAAATCCTCGTCGATTCGCCGCGAGCGCCGCGACAGGTCCCCCCTCCGGTCTCGACTCGGGATCGATGCGGCCCGAGGGGTCGATTTTTCGGTCCGGTTTCGGGCCGAGACGTCGTCGCGGTGGTCTAGCTTGAGGGAGCGCTCCTGTCACACATTCGAGGGCGCGGACGATCGAAGGGGAAAGAGCTACAGCCACGTCGATCCGACCGAGGGGTTTTCCTGCACGGTGCCGGGGGGTGCCAGGACATCACTGGAATCACTTTCGTGAAGGGGAGTTCGTTGCAAGAGCGGCTGCACATTCCGCCCGGGGCCTTCCCGTTGTCCTCTGCCCAGCGCTCGATCTGGTTCGCACAACAGCTGGCACCCGAGGTGCCCGTCTGCATCGCCCAGTACGTCGACCTGCCCGGGGACCTCGATCTGGATCTGCTGCGCGAGGCCGCGCACGAGGCCGCCCGCGAGTTCCAGTCGCCGTACCTGCGGGTCGTCGAGGTCGACGGTGAGCCGTACCAGTACGTCGATCCCGACTTCGACCTCAGCGACATCCCGCTGCTGGACTTCTCCGATGCGCCCGATCCGATGGCCACGGCGCAGCAGTGGATGAACACCGACTACGCCACCCCGGTCGATCTGGCCGACGACTCGCTGGTGAACATGACGATCCTGCGGATCGGTGAGCGACGGCACCTGTGGTACAGCCGGATCCACCACGTCGCCCTCGACGGCTTCGGTGCCATGACGATGGTCAACCGGATCGCCGCGCTGTACTCGGCGGCCCACGAGGACCGCGTCCCCGAGCCACCCACCGCCGCCGACCTGCACGACCTCTACCAGTCGGATCTCGACTACCGCGGTTCGAACCGGTACGCGAGCGACCGGGACTACTGGATCGGGCGGGTCGCCGGGCTCGAGGATGGATCGACCCTGGCGCGGCGGGCGGTGCCGACCGCCGCGCGCAGCACCCTCGAGAGTGTCACCCTGCCCGACGACCTGGTCGCCCGATTGACCGACGCCGATGCCACGAGCGGATCCTCGGCCGCCGCGACGGTGGTCGCGGCGGCCGCGTGCTATCTCTCCCGGCTGACCGGCCGCGCCGACGTGATGCTCAATCTGCCGGTGTTCGCGCGCACCACCGCGGCGGCGAAACGCTCCGGCGGCATGCTCGTCAACACCGCACCGCTGCACATCCGTCTCGAGGACGACGACACCCGCGCCGACCTGGTGCAGCGGGCCCAGCTGGAACTGACCGGTGCGCTGCGCCACCAGCGGTTCAGCCTCGAGGACCTCCGCCGCGAGACCGGCACCGCCGGCCGGGCCCACAGCTACGGCGGACCGATGATCAACGTGATGCTCTTCCGGCAGGAGATCACCCTCGGCCCGGTCCGCGGCGAGTTCCACATCATGACCTCGGGTCCGGTCGACGACCTGCTGGTCAACATCTACCAGAGCGG
>NZ_PCZU01000111.1:0-2856 GCF_002887785.1 Rhodococcus sp. ENV425 | reverse complement strand
CGAGCAGACCGGTCTGGCGGGCCAGGGCCTCGCCCTCCTTGGCGACGCGCACCACGTAGCGCGAGCTCTTGCGCAACCCGCCGGCGCCGAGGACGTGCACCTCCGCGGAGTAGCCGTAGAGCTCGAAGATCTCGCGGCGCAACCGGCGGGCGATCGACCCGAGGTCCACCTCGGCCTCCACGACGACACGGCCCCCGACGATGTGCAGCCCGCCGGCGAAGCGCAGGAGGGCGGACACCTCGGCCTTGCGGCTGCTGGTGCGGGTGACCGCCAGCCGGCTCAGCTCGTCCTTGACCTCCGCTGTCATTGCCACGTGGGGATCTCCCTTCCGTCCCGCTGCGCGAGGTCCCGGGGGCGGGCCGCGTCGGGCAGGTGTTGAGCCAGGACCGCCGCCAGCTTGGCGGGGTCGTGTCGGTGGGTGCCGGTCTCCGCCACGTCGGCGTAGACCACCTGGGCGCCGAATCCGGCGGCGGCCCGGCACAGGTGTTCGCGTTCCCGGCCCTCGGGCACCGATGCGGAGTCGACCACCACGTGGTCGACCCGGAACTCCGGGGCGTGCTGGGCCAGCACGTGCAGGTGCCGCTCGGAGGAGAACCCGGCGGTCTCCCCCGGTTCGGCGGCCAGATTGAGCACCAGCACCTTGCGGGCCGGCGCCGTCACCAGCGCCTCGAGCAGGTCGGGGACGAGCACGTGCGGGATGACGCTCGAGAACCACGAGCCGGGCCCGAGCACGACGAGGTCGGCGGCGCCCACCGCGTCGAGCGCGTCGGGACACGCCGGGGGGTCGGCCGGGATCAGCCGCACGCGCCGGACCTTGCCGGGGGTGGTGGCGACGGCGACCTGCCCCCGGATGATGCGGCTGGCCCGCGGATCCGATTCGAGGCCGGACACGTCCGCCTCGATGTCGAGGGCGATCGGCGACATCGGCAGTACCCGGCCGCGCACCTCGAGCAGTTCGGCGACGCGGTCGAGGGCGGCCACGGGATCGCCGAGGACCTCGGTCAGCCCGGCCAGGATGAGATTGCCCACCGAGTGGCCCGCGAGCGCGCCGGTGCCGCCGAACCGGTGCTGCACCGTCTCGGTCCAGGTGTGCACCCCGGGGGTGTCCGCGGCCAGCGCGGCCAGCGCCATGCGCAGGTCGCCGGGCGGGATGACGCCGAGTTCGGCGCGCAGCCGGCCGGAGGAACCGCCGTCGTCGGCGACGGTGACGACGGCGGTGACGCGGTCGCTGAGCCGGCGGACGGCGCTGAGCGTGGCGTACAGGCCGTGGCCGCCGCCCAGGGCCACGATCGACGGATTCGGCGCGGTGCCCTGCCCGCCGGCCGGGCCGCCGGTCCCGGGCGGCGGGGCCGCGGAACCGGGCCCCGTCATTCGCGCCCCAGATCCCGGTGCGCGACGTGCACCGACAGCGTCGGGTCGGCGTCGAGCCGCGCGGCGAGCGCCTCGCTCATCGCCACGCTGCGGTGCTTGCCACCGGTACAGCCCACCGCGATCGTCATGTAACGCTTCCCCTCCCGGCGGTAACCGGCCGTGGTCAGTTCGAGCAGCCGATGATAGGTCTGCAGGTATTCCTGCGCCCCGTCCCGGCTCAGCACGTAGTCGCGGACGTCGACGTCCTGGCCGGTGTGCGGACGCAGCTCGGGCACCCAGTGCGGGTTGGGCAGGAACCGCACGTCGCACACCACGTCCGCGTCCATCGGCAGACCGTACTTGAATCCGAACGATTCCACGGTGACCCGGATCGAGTCGGCGTCGCCGTCGCCGAACGCGGACTCGATCTTGCGGCGCAGTTCCGGACCGGACAGCGACGACGTGTCGACCACCAGATCGGCGGCGGCCTTGACCGCGGCGAGCTGGGCGCGTTCGGTGGCGATGCCGTCGGTGAGGGTGCGGTCGGCGGCGTCGGCCTGCAGCGGGTGGCTGCGGCGGACCTGCTCGAAACGACGCACGAGGACCTCGTCGGTGGCCTCGAGGAACAGCACGCGGGTGCGCACGGGCCGGGCGGCCAGTTCGGTGACGACCCAGCCGAGGTCGCCGGTGAACAGGCGGCTGCGTACGTCCATGACCACGGCGAGGCGCTGCAGCGGCGGGTCGGCCCGCACCGCGAGATCGACCATCGAGGTGACCAGCTGCGGGGGCAGGTTCTCGGCGACGAACCAGCCGAGATCCTCGAGGGCCGTCGCGGCGGTGCTCAGACCGGCTCCGGACAGGCCCGTGACCAGGGCGACCTCCGCCCGCGGGCGGTGGTCGTCCCGGGGCCGGGGCCGAGGCTGCGCCGTCTCCGCCTCGTGTGTCACAGTTCCGACTCCGTTCGTCCGCCCGACACGCCGACGGTGCCATCATCACCCACCGGCGTGTCCGCCGCAGCCTCACCCGCCGGGGCCGGCACGGTGTCCGGGACGTCGCCGCGCAGGGCGTCGAGCACGGCGCGGGCGGTGGCGACGCCGATGCCGGGGACCGCGGTGATCTCCTCCACGGTCGCCTCCCGCAGCCGGGCCACCGACCCGAAGTGCGCGACGAGCGCGTTGCGGCGGGCCTGCCCGAGCCCGCGCACCCCGTCGAGCGCGGAAGCGGTCATGCGCCGGGATCGCTTGCTGCGGTGGTAGGTGATGGCGAAGCGGTGCGCCTCGTCCCGGACCCGCTGCAGCAGGTACAGCGATTCGCTGGTGCGGGGCAGGATGACCGGGTCCTCCTCCCCCGGCACCCAGACCTCCTCGAGCCGCTTGGCCAGTCCGATCACCGCGACGTCGGTGATGCCGAGTTCGTCGAGCACCTCCGCCGCGGCGGCGACCTGCGGGGCACCGCCGTCGACGACGTACAGATTCGGCGGGTACGCGAAGCGGCGGGGCCGCCCGG
>NZ_PCZU01000110.1:733-2698 GCF_002887785.1 Rhodococcus sp. ENV425 | reverse complement strand
CGGTCGGGTTGTGCAGCGCCGGATCGACCGGCTTGCGGGCGACGGCCTCGGCGGCGGCGACGGCCTGCGCGACCTCCGGGTCGCGCGCGGTGGAGAACCAGTCGGCCACCTCGTCGGTGTCGTCCTCCGGCCGCGGGAGCCTCTCGTCGACCGGGCTCGGCTCGAACCGGAACACCCCGTCCTCGCCCGGCGCACCGAGGTGCCGGGCGAAGCCCTTGAGGGCGTCCCCGAAATCGCTCGGCACCATCCACACCTTGTTCGCGTCGCCCTGCGCCATCTGCGGCAGCGTCTGCAGGTACTGGTACGCGAGCAACTCGGGCGTCGGCCGACCGGACTTGATCGCCGCGAACACCTTCTCGATGGCCTTCGCCTGGCCCTGCGCCTCGAGGTACTTCGCGGCGCGGTCACCCTGGGCGCGCAGGATCCGCGACTGGCGATCGGCCTCCGCCTCGAGGATGGCCGCCTGCTTGGCGCCCTCGGCCGACAGGATCCGGGACTGCTTGTCGCCCTCGGCGGTCTTGATCGCCGACTCCCGGTGCCCCTCGGCGGTGAGGATCATCGCCCGCTTCTCCCGGTCCGCCTTCATCTGCTTCTCCATCGACTCCTGGATCGACGGGGGCGGATCGATGCTCTTGAGCTCCACCCGGGCCACGCGCAGTCCCCAGCGGCCGGTCGCCTCGTCGAGCACGCCGCGCAGCTGCCCGTTGATCGAATCGCGGGACGTCAGCGTCTCCTCCAGGGTCATGCCGCCGACCACGTTGCGCAGCGTGGTCACCGTCAGCTGCTCCACCGCCGCGATGTAGTTGCTGATCTCGTACACGGCGGCCTGCGGATTCGTCACCTGGAAGTACACGACCGTGTCGATGCTCAGGGTGAGGTTGTCCTGGGTGATCACCGGCTGCGGCGGGAACGAGACCACCCGCTCGCGCAGGTCCACCTTGGCGCGGATCCGGTCGACGAACGGCACCAGGAACGTCAGCTGTCCCGACACGGTCCGGTAGTAGCGGCCGAGCCGCTCGATCACCGCGGCCTCGGCCTGCGGCACCAGCGCCACCGATTTGACGACCACCAGCGCCACGAACGCCACGACGACGGCGAGCACGATCAGCGCTTCCATCTACGGCCCCTTCCACACGACGGCCGTCGCGCCGTCGATCTGCATCACGGTCACGGTCGTGCCGGGCGGATACACCTCGGTGACGTCCAGCGGACGCGCGGTCCACACCTCACCGTCCAGCTTCACCTGCCCGGAGTGCGCGGCCACCTCCTCGAGCACCAGTGCCTGCTTGCCCGGCAGGGCGTCCACGTTCGTCGCCTTCGCCGGCGGCAGGGCGTAGCGCCGGCGCAGCACCGGCCGCACCCCGCCCAGCAGCACCAGCGACGACACCGCGAACACCACCGCGTCGGCCCACACCGGCAGATCCGTCGCGGCGGACACCCCGGCGGTGGCCAGGGCCGCGCCGCCGAGCATCAGCAGGACGAAATCACCCGTCAGCGCCTCCGCGGCGGCGAGCACCAGCCCGGCGATCAGCCATATCAATGCCGACACGACGCCATCCAACCACAAATCGGACATCCCGGGTGGCTCCGCAGGTCACGGCCCCGGCGCGGTCAGTCCCCGGTGGGCTCGGTGACGAAGTCGACGAGCCGCTCGACCGCCCCGATCAGCGGCGCCTCGAGATCCCGGAAGCTCGACACCGCCGAGTAGACGCGGCGCCACCCGTCCTGCGGGCTGCCCCACCCCAGCGCCCGGCACACCCCGGTCTTCCAGTCCTGCCCGCGCGGAATCGTCGGCCACGCCTCGATTCCCAGCGCCTTCGGCCGCACCGCCTGCCACACGTCGACGAACGGATGCCCGGTGACGAGCACGTGCGGCCCGAGGTTCGCGGTCAGCCGCTCCTCCTTGGATCCGGCGACGAGATGGTCGGCGAGCACCCCCACGCGGCGGCCGGGACCGGGCGCGAA
>NZ_PCZU01000110.1:0-699 GCF_002887785.1 Rhodococcus sp. ENV425 | reverse complement strand
GAGCCGCTCCCCGAGATTGTCCAGGCCCTCGAGTTGCTCGACCACGACCCCCTCGACGCGCAGATCGTGCCCCCACACGCGTTCGACGAGGGCCGCGTCGTGCACGCCCTCCACCCAGATGCGGCTGCCGCGCGCGACCCGCGCCCGCAACCCCTCGACCTTCGTGGACCCGGACGCGGACCGGGTGGGGCCGCCCGCCCTCGGCCGCGGCGCGGGCCGCACCAGCGTCACCGGCCGGCCGTCGAGGAGGAACGCGGCGGGGCGCAGCGCGAACAGCCGGGTGCACCGCGAAGCGTCCTCGAGCCGGACGAAGTCGCCGTCGTAGGTGCGTTCGATGCCGACGATCGCACCGCACCAACCGGACGCGACGTCCTCGACCACCAGGTCCTTCTCGGCGGGCACCTCGGGGATCGTGGGCTTACGGGCGCGCGGATGGCCGGCGAAGATGTCGCCGCCGTACATGTCGGGACTCACGCCCGCCACGTTAGGGCCGCCGCGGCCGCAGCGGCGGGAGGGCACGCCGACCGGCCGTGGCCCCGTCGCCGGGACGGCGCCTATGCTCGGAAACCGTGAGTTCACCCGGTCAGACCCTGACGGTGTGGGCCGGTTCCTGGTTGGCCGGGCACGCCGCACCGGACGACGTCATCGACGCCCTGCACGCCTGGGCGCCGATGCATCTGGTGGTCTCCCGCGACGAGC
>NZ_PCZU01000109.1:0-2594 GCF_002887785.1 Rhodococcus sp. ENV425 | reverse complement strand
GACTGGGCATTTTCAATGAGCGCCATCAAAGTCAGCCGCGACGACGCCACCGACACGGGGGCTCCCCCCTGAATGAGGACATCGTGAACACTGGGTCGTGAAGGACCCAGAGGAAGAGATGTCACCAATGGTCAAGAAGGCGTACTCGGCGGAGTTCAGGGCCGATGCCGTCGCGTTGTATCTTTCCGATCCGAGCCACACCTTCGACGGCATCGGCAACGACCTGGGAGTCAGTCGCGAGACTCTGCGCAACTGGGTCCGCACCGAACGCAAACGCACCGGTGCCTCCACTGTTTGGGACGTGCTTCGGAAAGCGCAGTTCTGACGATCGGGTAGCGGTCGGACGGGTATCGGATAGCGGTGATGCCCGTCCGGCCGCTACGTCCGGCTATCGAGTGTCGGCGAGGTGGCGGCGCATGTTCGGCCCGTCGAGGGCGATGATCTCGGCGCCGGCGACGATCCGGTTGAGGATCGATTCGGCGATGACTGCGTCTTGGAGGGACTTGTACCAGTCAGGCGGATCGAACTGCGAGGTCACCAGGGTCGAACCTGATGATTGATGAACTCACTGCCCAGGACTGTCCACGCCCAGGATCGGGAACGGCATGATCTTCGCGATCTCGTCCAGGGCGGCGATTACTGTTACCCATTTGCCGCCCTCGTGGCCGAACTGCAAGAAGGCACTGTGCACGCTCGCCGGAGCGCTCCAGATCAGCCCGGACCAGTTTCAGGTTAGTGCAGAATTTCCCCGACGGCACCACCGGAGTGGATCAACTGAACACGATCCTGCCCAGATGTCAGGACCTGGTATCCACATACCATCCGCTGGGCATGACCTCCGATCGGAGGTAGTCAGACCGCAGCGACTGTGTGACGCTGGTCTCAATGGCGAGAGAATCCAGGGACCGTAGTGTTCGTCGCTGAGAGCCTGGCGATTTCTCACCAAGATCGTACGCGTCCTTGTGTGGCCCGACGACTGATACCTGAATCACTAAGCCTTCCAGGGAGAACCAAACATGGAACAATGCGAAACGACGCGGGTCGCGCCCTGCAGACCCCTGACGCTTGGATCGCTCATCGACCTAACGAGTCTCCCCGGGGTGCAGGAGATCACCTCAACAGCAAGCACACTCTATCTTACCTACCCCGAGGCAGAGATCGTCATCAGGTTCTCGAATTCGTTTCAATCACGCTGGGATACCGACTGGCGGGTCACGGTGCGGGAACCCGGTCGTGGCCTTGGAACATGGTGGGGCACATGGCGGCGTTCGTTCTTGGCGGAAGAGTCCGATATCGGACCACTGGTGACCAACGAGATTCGGGAGACGCTCCTTCGAATACGCCGAATGCTAGATGATTACACACGATTCGGTCTCTGCGGAGACCCGTCCGCACCGAGTAACTACCCCGGCTAGTGTCCTGAGTCGTTAATTGTTTTATTGATTCGGGTGCAGTAGCGGGCGAGGCTGGCGAGGATCTCGTCCGCGGTCTTGGTCCACACGAAGGGCTTCGGGTCGTCGTTCCACGCGGCGATCCAGGCATTGACGTCCTCTTCGAGGGCTTCGACGCTGTGGTGGGACGAGCGGCGGAGTTTGCGGTTGGTCAGCTCGGCGAACCAGCGTTCGACGAGGTTGAGCCAGCTCCCCGAGGTGGGGGTGAAGTGCAGGTGGAACCGCGGGTGGCCGGCCAGCCATTTCTTGATCGCCGGGGTCTTGTGGGTGGCGTAGTTGTCGCAGATCAGGTGCAGGTCCAGTTCGGCGGGGGTGTTGGCGTCGATGGTCTTGAGGAAGCGCAGGAACTCCTGGTGCCGGTGGCGCCGCTGGTGCTGGCCGATGACCTTGCCGGTGGCGATATCCAAGGCCGCGAACAGGCTCGTGGTGCCGTAGCGGACGTAGTCGTGGGTGCGGCGTTCGGGCGTGCCCGGCATCATCGGCAGCATGGGGGCGGTGCGATCGAGCGCCTGCATCTGCGATTTCTCGTCCACCGCCAGCACCATCGCCTTGTCGGGGGGATCGAGGTACAACCCCACCACGTCGCGGACCTTGTCGATGAACAGCGGATCGGTCGAGAGCTTCCACGTGTCCACCAGGTGCGGCTGCAGGCCGAATGCCCGCCAGATCCGCGAGATCGCCGTCTGGGACATCCCGGTCGCCGCCGCCATCGATCGGGTCGACCAGTGACTGTCACCGCTCGCCGGCAGCTCCTCGAGGGTCGTGGTGATGACCTTCTCGACCTGGGCGTCGCTGATCGTGCGCGGCGCGCCCGGCCGGTCCTCGTCAGTCAGGCCGTCGAGCCGGTGCTCGACAAATCGCTTGCGCCACTTGCCCACAGTGGGCAGCGACACCTGCAACTGTCGCGAGATCTCACTGTTGGACAAGCCCTCCGCGCAGGCCAGCACGATCCGCGCCCGCGTTGCGAGTGCCTGCGCGGTCTTACCGCGTCGTACCCAGCCCTGCAACGTATCTCGCTCGGACTGGCTCAATTCCAGCACGGCCAGCTTCGGCCCACGCCCATCACCCATGCCGTACTCTAACAAACTGACAGTGAATTAACGACTCAGGACACTAGTAGGACTTTGTTAGGTCGGGAAGGTG
>NZ_PCZU01000014.1:0-4920 GCF_002887785.1 Rhodococcus sp. ENV425 | reverse complement strand
TGACGTGGAAGTACGCCGCGAGCCTGGACGGGCGCAGCGCCGCCGCCGACGGCACCAGCCGCTGGATCTCCGGCCCGCAGTCACGCGCCCGCGTGCACGCCGAGCGCTCGCGGCTCGACGCGATCGTCGTCGGCACCGGCACCGTCCTCGCCGACGACCCGTGGTTGACCGCCCGGCTGCCGGACGGCTCGCTGGCCCCGCACCAGCCCCTGCGCGTGGTCGTCGGCAGGAGCGAGATCCCGAAGACCGCAAGAGTTCTCGATGATGCCGCGCCCACCCTGGTGCTGCGCACCCACGATCCGGACGAGGTGCTCGGCGCGCTCGCGGACCGGGTGGACGTGCTGCTCGAGGGCGGCCCGCGCCTGGCCGGTGCGTTCCTCGCCGCGGGCCGGGTCGACCGCATCCAGGCCTATCTCGCGCCGGTGCTGCTCGGGTCCGGACCGTCCGCAGTGCGGGACGCCGGCGTGCGCACGATCGCCGAGGCGCTACGGTTTCGTCGGGAGCGCGTCGAAACCGTCGGCGCCGACGTGTTGCTGACCCTGGTCCCCGACCGGGAGTGAGGAGCGAGCTGTGTTCACCGGGATCGTGGAGGAACTGGGCGAGATCGTCGCGCGGGAGGACCTGGCCGACGCGGCGCGGTTCACCGTCCGCGGACCCGTCGTGACCTCCGACGCCGGCCACGGCGACTCCATCGCCGTCAACGGTGTGTGCCTGACCGTCGTCGACGTCCCGGGCGGCGACTCTTTCACCGCCGATGTGATGAAGGAGACCCTCGACCGTTCGAGCCTGTCGCAGCTCGGTCCCGGCAGCCGCGTCAACCTCGAGCGGGCCGCCGCGCTGAACAGCCGCCTCGGCGGGCACCTGGTCCAGGGCCACGTCGACGGCACCGGCACCGTGCTCTCGCGCACCCCGTCGGAGAACTGGACCGTGGTGCGGATCTCGTTGCCTGCCGACGTGTCCCGGTACGTGGTGCACAAGGGCTCGATCACGGTGGACGGGGTCTCGCTGACCGTCTCCGCGCTCGGCGGCGAGCCCGGCGACGAGTGGTTCGAGATCTCTCTGATCCCGACCACGCTGTCGCTGACCACCCTGGGCAGCGCCGCCCCCGGCACGCTCGTCAACCTCGAGGTCGACGTCATCGCGAAGTATGTGGAGCGGCTGCAGGCCGCCGGCCGCTGAGTCGTACTGTTGAACTCGGCAATCAGTTTGTCCGTACACGAGATTTTGGAGCCCACGCAAGTGACGAGGTTCGACACCATCGAGCGCGCGATCGCCGATATCGCAGCCGGCAAGGCGGTCGTCGTGGTCGACGACGAGGACCGCGAGAACGAGGGCGACCTCATCTTCGCAGCCGAGAAGGCCACTCCCGAACTGGTGGCGTTCATGGTGCGCTACACCTCCGGGTACCTGTGCGTGCCGCTGGCCGGGGAGGACTGCGACCGCCTCGGCCTGCCCCCCATGTACTCGACCAACCAGGACAAGCACGGCACCGCCTACACCGTGACCGTCGACGCGCGGGAAGGCATCGGCACCGGCATCTCCGCCTCGGACCGGGCCACCACGATGCGGCTGCTCGCCGATCCGAACAGCACCGCACAGGACTTCACCCGCCCCGGGCACGTGGTGCCGCTGCGCGCCAAGGAGGGCGGCGTGCTGCGCCGGCCCGGCCACACCGAGGCCGCCGTCGACCTCGCCCGCATGGCCGACCTGCGCCCGGCCGGCGTGATCTGCGAGATCGTCTCGCAGAAGGACGAGGGCCACATGGCTCAGACCGAGGAACTGCGGGTCTTCGCCGACGAGCACAAGCTCGCCCTGATCTCCATCGCCGACCTGATCGCCTGGCGCCGCAAGCACGAAAAGCACGTCGTGCGCATCGCCGAGGCCCGCATCCCCACCCGGCACGGCGACTTCACCGCCGTCGGCTACCAGAGCGTCTACGACGAGGTCGAGCACGTCGCGCTGGTGCTCGGCGACATCCCCGGCCCGGACGGTGAGGGTGCCGACGTGCTCGTGCGGGTGCACTCGGAGTGCCTGACCGGCGACGTGTTCGGCTCGCTGCGGTGCGACTGCGGCCCGCAGCTCGACGCCGCACTCGAGATGGTGGCCATGGAGGGCCGCGGTGTGGTGCTGTACATGCGCGGGCACGAGGGCCGCGGCATCGGCCTGATGCACAAGCTGCAGGCCTACCAGCTGCAGGACTCCGGCTCGGACACCGTGGACGCGAACCTGCAGCTCGGCCTGCCCGCCGACGCCCGCGACTACGGCATCGGCGCGCAGATTCTCGTGGACCTGGGCATCTCGTCGATGCGGTTGCTGACCAACAACCCCGCCAAGCGGGTCGGCCTCGACGGCTACGGGCTGCAGATCACCGAGCGGGTGGCGATGCCGCTGCGCGCGAACTCCGAGAACATCACCTACCTGCGCACCAAGCGGGACCGCATGGGTCACGACCTGATCGGCCTGGACGACTACGAGGCGGGGGACGCGTAGATGAGCGGCGAAGGACTGCCCGAGCTGCAGCTGTCCGAGGCGGCCGGGCTGCGGCTGGCCATCGTCGCCGGCCGCTGGCACGCCGAGATCTCCGAGGCGCTCGTCGCCGGGGCGCAGCGCGTCGCCGAGCAGGCCGGCGTCACCGACGTCACCCTCGAACGTGTCGCCGGCGCGATCGAGCTGCCGGTCGTCGCCCAGCAGCTGGCCCGCACCCACGACGCGGTCGTCGCCCTCGGCGTCGTGATCCGCGGCGGGACCCCCCATTTCGAGTACGTGTGCGACGCCGTCACCTACGGGCTCACCCGCATCGCGCTGGACGAGGGCACCCCCGTCGGCAACGGGGTCCTCACCACGAACGACGAGCAGCAGGCGATCGACCGGGCCGGACTGCCCGGCTCCGTCGAGGACAAGGGCGGGCAGGCGTGCGCTGCCGCCCTCGACACCGCCGTGACCCTGCGGCGGCTGCGCGGGGCCGCGCGGTGACCTCCGCCGCCGACCCCCGCTGGGACCTCGAGGTCCGCAGCCGCAAGATGTCCCGGTGGGCGATCGTCGCGGCGATCGTGCTCATGCTCGGCCACATCGGGGCCGCGCTCGTGCTGCGCGCCGGCGGCGACACCGGCGTGAACCTGCGCGTCGCCGACCAGATCGCCATCGTCTGTGTCGGCGTCGTCGTCTCCGGCAGTGTGCTGCTGCTGACCCGGCCCCGGTTGCGTGCCGGGGCGTCCGGCGTGGTGGTGCGCAACGTCCTCGGTGAGAAGGCGTTCGGCTGGGACCAGGTGCGGGGCATGACCTTCCCCCAGGGCAAGCCGTGGCCCCGGCTCGAGCTGCCGCAGGACGAGTACGTGCCCGTCGTCGCTGTGCAGGCCCGCGACGGCGAGCACGCCGTCGCGGCGCTGGCCGCGTTCCGCGAGCTCGAACAGCGGTACGGCGGGGGTGTCGGCTCGGCCGACTAGCCTGGACCCGTGCCCGACCCCTCGACCTACCGCCCTGCCCCCGGCACCGTCCCGGTGGAGCCGGGGGTGTACAAGTTCCGCGATCCGCACGGCCGCGTCGTCTACGTCGGCAAGGCCAAGAGCCTGCGGTCGCGGCTGAACTCGTATTTCGCCGACGTCGCGTCGCTGCACCCGCGGACCCGGCAGATGGTGACCACCGCCGGGTCCGTCGAGTGGACGGTCGTGGGCACCGAGGTCGAGGCGCTGCAGCTCGAGTACAACTGGATCAAGGAGTTCGATCCCCGGTTCAACGTCCGCTACCGCGACGACAAGACCTACCCCATGCTCGCGGTGACGTTGAACGAGGAGTACCCACGGCTGTTCGTCTACCGCGGGCCGCGCCGCAAGGGCGTGCGGTACTTCGGTCCCTACTCCCACGCCTGGGCCATCCGCGAGACCCTCGATCTGCTGCTGCGGGTGTTCCCGGCCCGCACCTGCTCGGCCGGAGTGTTCAAGCGGCACGCGCAGATCGGCCGCCCGTGCCTGCTCGGCTACATCGACAAGTGCTCGGCACCGTGCGTGGGCCGTGTCGACGCGGCCGGGCACCGGCGCATCGTCGAGGACTTCTGCGACTTCCTCGCCGGCCGCACCGACAAGCTGGTCCGCGACCTCGAACAGCGCATGCAGGCCGCCGCCGAGGACCTCGACTTCGAGACCGCCGCGCGGCTGCGCGACGACCTCGGTGCGCTGCGCCGCGCCCTGGAGAAGCAGGCGGTGGTGCTCGGCGACGGCACCGACGCCGACCTCGTCGCCTTCGCCGGCGACGACCTCGAGGTGGCCGTGCAGGTGTTCCACGTGCGCGGCGGCCGCGTGCGCGGCCAGCGGGGCTGGGTGGTGGAGAAGTCCGGCGACGTGGTGGACCGGCCCGAGGACGCGGCGGGTGCCTCCGGCACCGCCGAGACGGAACTGTCGCTGCTGGTCGAGCAGTTCCTCACCCAGTTCTACGGCGAGGAGGCCGCCCTGTCGGCGGCCGGCGCCGAACCGGCGGGCAGCGCCGTGCCCCGCGAGGTGCTCGTGCCCGCCCTGCCGCCCGAGCCGGAGGAGATGAGCCGCTGGCTCGGCACCCTGCGCGGCGGCCCGGTGCGGCTGCGGGTGCCGCAGCGCGGCGACAAGAAAGCCCTCGCCGAGACCGTGCAGCGCAACGCGCACGAGGCCCTGACCCAGCACAAGCTGCGCCGCGCCGGCGACTTCACCGCCCGCTCGGCCGCCCTGCAGGGCATCCAGGAGGCCCTCGACCTGGACTCGGCGCCGCTGCGCATCGAGTGTGTCGACATCAGCCACGTGCAGGGCACCGACGTCGTCGCGTCGCTGGTGGTGTTCGAGGACGGCCTGCCCCGCAAGGCGGACTACCGGCATTACGCCATCCGCGAGGCCGCCGGCGACGGCCGCTCCGACGACGTCGCCTCCATCGCCGAGGTGACCCGGCGCCGGTTCCTGC
>NZ_PCZU01000108.1:4557-5577 GCF_002887785.1 Rhodococcus sp. ENV425 | reverse complement strand
CGTGCCGCGCGGGGAATGCTGGCCGCTCGCGGTGTGGGCCGTCGCCCGGACCGGCGCGGCGTGGGTGTCCGTCGACCCGGCGCAGCCGCCCGCCCGCGTCGAGACCGTCCTGCGCGACAGCGGCGCCACCGTCGGGTTGACCGTGGCAGGTGCCGAACCGGTGGGGGAGGGCATCGCCTGGGTGGACCTGACCGGCGAGTGGGAGGCGCGGGAAATCCCTGAGCCGCAAACGTATCCGGACGACACCGCGGCGGAGCCGCATCCGGACGACACCGTGGCGGAGCCGCATCCGGACGACACTGCGTATCTGATCTACACGTCCGGGAGCACCGGCACCCCCAAGGGTGTCGCCGTGCCGCACCGCGGCCTGACCGCCGTGGTCGACGCGCAGCGGCACGTCCTCGGCGTCGCGCCGGGCAGCCGGGTGCTGCACGCGGCGTCGCACACCTTCGACGCGTCGGTGTTCGAACTGCTCGCCGCCCACGCGCACGGCGCAACCCTCGTCGTCGCCCCCGACCACGTCTATGCCGGCGCGGCGCTGCAGCGGCTGATCGTCGACGAGCACGTCACCCACGTGGTCGCCACCCCCACCGTGCTGGCCACCCTCGACCCGGACACGCTGGGGCGCCCGGTCACCGTCCTGTCCGAGGGCGAGGCGCTCACCGCGCCCGTCGTCGAACGCTGGCGGCGGCACCGCCTGCTCAACGGGTACGGGCCCACCGAGTTCACGATCGCCGTGTCGTTCGGCGGGCCGTTCGACCCCGGCGCCCGGCCCACCGTCGGCGCCCCCGTCGCCGGCGCCACCGCCCACATCCTCGACGCGCGCCTGCACCCCGTCCCAGCCGGGGTGATCGGTGAGCTGTACGTGACCGGGGCGGGCCTGGCCCGCGGCTACCACGGCCGAAGCGGGCTCACCGCAACCCGATTCGTCGCCGACCCGCACGGCGAGCCGGGCGCGCGCCTGTACCGCACCGGCGACCTCGCGCGCGTCACCGCCGACGGCGAGCTCGACGTCCTCGG
>NZ_PCZU01000108.1:0-4513 GCF_002887785.1 Rhodococcus sp. ENV425 | reverse complement strand
CGAACCCGCCGAGATCGACGCGGTGCTCACCGCCGCCGACGGCGTCGAGGCCGCCGTCACCGTCGCCGTGCCCGGGCCCGCGGGCGGAACCGTCCTCGCCTCCTACGCGCAGGGCGGCGCCGACGCCGCCGCGCTGCGCACCCGCGTGGCCGCGCACCTGCCGCGCGCGCTGCGGCCCGCCGCGATCACCGTCGTCGACGCGCTGCCGCTGCTGCCGTCCGGCAAGGTCGACCGCGCCGCGCTGCCACGTCCCGACTTCGCCTCGCCCGCAGACGGATTCGTGCCACCCGACGGGGCGACGGCCGAGACGGTCGCCGCCGTGTTCGCTCGGCACCTCGGCCGGCCCCCCGGATCGGTGTCCGCCGACCTCGGGTTCTTCGACCTCGGCGGCACGTCGCTCGGGGCCGTCGCCGTCGCCGCCGACCTGCGTGCCGAACTCGACCGCGACGTCCCGCTCGACTGGCTGCTCACCGCACCCACCGTCGCCGATCTCGCCGACCGGATCGACCACGGCGGCGACGACACCGACCCGCTCGCCACGCTCGTGCCGCTCGCGGGGCGCCCCGACGGCACCCCGCTGTTCTGCGTCCACCCGATCAGCGGAATGTCGTGGTGCTACACGGGACTCGCGCCGCACCTGCCCGGAGTCGCGCTGTACGGGCTGCAGGCCACCCGGCTCGAGCCGCTGCCGCGCACCGTCGCCGAGTTCGCCGCCCGCTACCTCGACCGGATCCGCACCGTCCAGCCCGAAGGCCCCTACCACCTGCTGGGCTGGTCGCTCGGCGGCACCATCGCGCACGAGATGGCCGTGCAGCTGCACGAGGCGGGGCAGCAGGTGGCGTCGCTGATCCTGCTCGACACGCTCACCCCCGACACCCTCCCCGACGTCGCGGCCCTGCCGGACGAACCCGTCGTCGAGCTCGAGGTGCCCGGCCTGCCGCCGACGTTCGTCGCCGAGATCCGGGAGCGGGCTCTGGCCGCGGGCGCCGCGCTGGAGGAGGCCGTCACCGCGCACACCCCGCGCGTCCTCGACGGCGACGCAGTGCTGTTCCGGGCCCGGCCCGGCGGGCCGACCGGACCCGACCTCGCGGCGAGCTGGCGGCGCCACGTCCGCCGTGTCACCGAGCACGACGTGCCCTACCCGCACTCCGACCTGACCACCCCCGGCGCGCTGGCCCTGATCGGCCCCACGCTCGCCCGGCACCTGACCGAACGACAGATTTCCGCGCCCGTAGGGTGCACCGACAGTGTCACAGCAACGAGGGAGACACCGTAATGGAAGTACACGACTACCTACGCATCCTGCAGGCGCGATGGAAGATCGTCGCCGTGACGACCGTGGTGGCGGTACTCGGTGCGCTCGGAGCCTCCCTGCTCACCACCCCGATCTACCAGGCGAGCACCCGGCTGTTCGTCTCCACCTCCTCCGGGGCCTCGGTCAACGAGATCTACCAGGGCAACCTGTTCTCGCAGCAGCGCGTCGCCTCCTACACCAAGTTGCTCACCGGCACCACGCTGGCGCAGCGCACCCTCGACCGGCTCGGCCTGTCCGACGTCACGCCGTCGCAGCTCGCCGGAAAGGTCACCGCGTCGTCCGCCCCGGACACCGTCCTCGTCGACGTCAAGGTCGACGACGAGTCGCCGGAGCGGGCCCGGGACCTCGCCAACGCCCTCTCCGACGAGTTCGTCGTCATGGCGCGCGAGCTCGAGACCCCCGAGAACGGCGGTGAGCCCACCGCGCGGGTCGTCGTCGAGCAGCACGCCGACACCCCGGTGACCCCGGTGTCGCCGAAGACGAAGCGCAACCTCGCGCTCGGCCTCGCCGTCGGCGTGCTCCTCGGCATCGCCCTCGCGGTGCTGCGCGACCGGCTCGACAACACCGTCAAGGACCGCAAGACGGTCGAGGAGCTCGCCGGGACGGGCCTGGTGGGCACCATCCCCCTCGACAAGGAGCGGCAGGAGCATGCGGCGATCGACTTCCAGGAGTCGAACTCCGGCAGCGCGGAGGCGTACCGGGAGATGCGCACCAACCTCAAGTTCCTCGACGTCGACAACCCGCCGCGCGTCATCGTCGTCACCAGCGCCCTGCCGGCCGAGGGCAAGACCACCACGGCCATCAACACCGCGCTGGTGCTCGCGGAGGCCGGCCATTCCGTGGTGCTCGTCGAGGGTGACCTGCGCCGGCCGCGGGTGTCGAAGTACCTCGGGGTCGTCGGCGACGTCGGGTTCAGCACCGTGCTGTCGGGCCAGGCCGGTCTGGAGGACGTGCTGCAGCCCAGCCAGTACGAGGGCCTGTGGGTGCTGGCCTCCGGGGCGCTGCCGCCCAACCCCAGCGAGCTGCTCGGCTCCGAAACCGCGAAGCACGTCATCGATCACCTGCGGGCGCGCTTCGAGTACGTGATCATCGACGGCTCGACGGTCCTGCCCGTAACCGACTCGGTCGTGCTCGCCGCGGCCACCGACGGCGCGCTGCTCATCGCTCGCCACGGCAAGACCACCCGCGAGCAGCTCAGCCGCGCGGTCGGCAACCTGGGCAGCGCCGGCGCGCACCTGCTCGGCACCATCATCACGATGACGCCGAACAAGGGCCGCGGCGCCTACGAGTACCGGTACTACTACGAGTCCGACGAGTCGGCGAAGAAGGCCCCGGCCGCTGCGTCGACGCCCGCCCCGGCCGGGTCGGCTCCCGTGCAGCCGGGTCCTGTTGCACAGACCACCGGCGGACGCCGCTACCGCGAGGAGCAGAACCGGCCGGAACCGTACCGGCCGGAGCAGCCGCACCGGGGCGGGCCGGACCACGACGACGCGCAGCCGGGACAGCACTACCGGGCCCCGCAGGCGTACACCGCCGACCCCGCCTACCGCGAGCAGGCGGTGCCGACGGCGGTGTCGCGGCCCGTCGCGCCGTCGCCCATGCAGGGCCCGCGCAACGGGTCAGTCGTGGATCCGGGCGAGCAGCGGTAGCAGCAGATCGGCGATCTCGGTCCCGACGGCGACGAACGTGTCCTCGTCCAGACCGATCGGATCGGTGACGTCCTCCGGTCCGGGCGCGGGGAACTGCGCCCGGGCCGCGGCGAGCTCGGCGACGGTCTCGGCGCCGCTGAGCTGCTGCAGCCGCGCGGCCTCGCGCAGCGTGAACGTCCGCTTGAGCATCCGCGGCGCCGCCTGCAGCACAGCCCCCCGATGCGACTCGGCCATCGTGATCACCAGGTCGGCGTCCTGGGCGAGGTGCGGCGACAGGCGCCGGGCGACGAAACCGTCGGGCTCGCCGCCGAGCTGGCGCAGCACGAGCGCGGCCGTCGGCTCCATGGGCCGCCCGACCATGCCGCGGGTGCCGGCGCTGTGCGCGGACAACTCACTCCGGCCGGTTTCCGTCGCGTATGCGGTGGTCAACAGCTCGGCGGTGGGCGATCGGCAGATGTTCCCGGTACAGACGTACAGAACCCGCATCGCTCGATCCTAGGCAGCACACGGCTCGCTCGTCCGGTTGTGACGGCGTGTGTCCGATTCGCCGGGTGGGCGTGTCCGGACCGTTCGGTAGCATCGGGCGGTCGGGATGCGCCGGGGGTGGATGTGCGGCGCAAAACACAATCAGAAGGCGGCTGATGAGTTCGGTTCTCGGGGTGACCGCAGGGACGAGTGCCGTCCGGATCGTTCGTCCGATCGATCCGGCCGCGCCCGCCGCGGGCTACCAGTTCCAGGTGGTGGAGACCAGGCAGGACGATCCGGCACGGCTCGCGGCGCAGACCGTGGGCGTGCTCGTGCAGGCCGGCATCGCGAGCGACACCGTCGAGCGGGTGGGCCTGGTGTACCGCGACGCCGCCGACGCCGAGCGGCTCCGCGCCGCGATGGCCGAGCAGGGACTCGACCGCTACACCCTCGTCGGCGAGTCCGAGGCGGCCCTGGCCTACCTGCGGGCCACCGGCGAGCTCCCCGGTGACGTCGCGGTGCTCTACGACCTGGGTGCCTCCGGGCTCACCGTCACCGTCGTCGACCGCACCACCGGTGCCGTGCACACCGAACGCACCAGGACCGTCTCCGGCCGCCTGTTCGACGACGCGGTGCGCCTGCACCAGCTCGGCTCGGACGGGGTGTGGCGACCCGACGACCCGGAGGACGAGGAGTTCGTCGCCCAGTGCCGCACGGCCAAGGAACAGCTGTCCGGCAGCGACGCCGTCGCCGTGCCGGGCACCGCCGGCGTGATCCTCATGTCCCTCGAGACCTTCGACCCGCTGATCACCCCGCTCGTGGAGGGTTCCGCGCGGTTCCTGCGCGACGTCGTGCACCGGTCCGGCGCCCGGCCCGAGACGATCGTGCTGCTCGGCGGCGGCGCCCACGTCCGGCTGGTGCGCCGGGTGCTCGAGACGTGGATGAAGCTGCCCGTCGTGGTGCCGCACGAACCCGAACTCGTCCTGGCCAAGGGCGGCGCCCTGCGCGCCGTCGCCGCGGGCCCCACCGCGTCGGCGGTCACCGAACTGATCGTCCCGCCGGGGGCGACCGAACGCATCGTCCC
>NZ_PCZU01000107.1:0-2364 GCF_002887785.1 Rhodococcus sp. ENV425 | reverse complement strand
CGTCGTGATCGGCGCTCACTGCGGCCACACCGCGGGATCGGGACGGAACCGCACCAGCAGGTCGGATCCCTCGAACTCGGCGCCGGAGACGGTGCAGCGCCGCAGACCGGACGCGAGCCGCACCCGGCGACGCATCCCGTCGGCGCCGATCACCAGGTCGTCGTCCACCCGGCCGAGTGTCAGCGATGCCGCGTCCGCCAGCGGCAGATGCATCCGCATCGTGTACACCGCATCCACCCCTGTCCCCGATTCGCGCTGTACCCGCACCGGCTCCACGCCGGAATCCTCCGGCGTATGCGGCGCCACGCCGTCCGGGTACAGCGACTCCGCAAGCGCCGCCAGAGAGGCCAACCCTACCGGTTCGGTGCATCGCTGCTCGCACTCGACCACGGCGACGGCGCCGAGAATCGTCTCGATCTCCGCCACGATCCGGCGCTGCCCCCCGCGCTGCTCGGCGAGCCAGGTCGCGGCGGGCCCGGCCTCGTCCACCGGGAAGTCCGGGACGGTCCGATTGACGAGCACGCGCGCCAGCCGCAGACCGGACAGGGCCGTCCAGGACCGCAGCCGCCGCGCCTCGGCGACGCCGAGTCGATCGGCGGTGGCGACGAGGTGGACCGAGGTGCGGGAGTGGTCGGCGAGCAGGTCCCGCACGGTCGCGGTGTGGTCGACGACGCGGTCGACGAGCGCCACGACCAGGGCCAGACGCGGGTCGGCACCCGTCGCCGCGACGATTCGGCTGTGCCGGGGCCAGATCCGCTCGATGTACTCCGACACCGTCGCCGGCGCGGCGAGCGTGCGGAAGGCGTCCGCGGACGCGGGGAGGTCGACGATCACCGCGTCCCAGCGTCCCGCGTCGGCCAGGCGGGCCACCTCGCCGAGGGCGAGGATCTCCTGCACGCCGGGCAGCCCGGTGACTTCCTCGGGTGCCGGGATGCCGAACCGGTCGCCGTGCTCGTGGGCGCCGCCGGCGGCGGCGAGCGCGGCCAGGAGCGCGAAGCGCTGCTCGAGCAGGGCGAGCGAATCGATCTCCAGCGTGTCGAGGCCGCCGGTGACCGGGACGATGCGCGCATCGACGGATCCCGGCGTCGCCGGGTCGACGGCGAACACATCCGTCAGCGAGTGCGCCTGATCGAGGGAGACCACGAGGGTGCGAACCCCGGAACGAGCCGCCGCGAGGGCGGTCGCCGCCGCGAGGGTCGTCTTGCCGGTGCCCCCCTTGCCGACGAAGAGCTGCACGGCGGCGGGGCCGGGCCGCCCGGCGTGCCCGCTCAGCCTTCCACCCGCTTCTTGAGTTCCTTCAGCGCGGTGTCGGTGATCACCTTCTCGGCCTTTCGTTTGAACAGGCCGATCATCGGGATGGTCAGGTCCACCGTCAGCTCGTAGTACACGGTGGTGCCGCCCTCCGGCGCTTCGGTCAGGATGTAGGAGCCGAACTGGGCCTTCTGGATCTCGCCCGCGACGAGCTCCCAGCTGACCGATCGGCCGTCCGGGGCCCACTGGTAGACCAGCTCGTAGGTGTCGCGCACCACCCCTGCGTCGAGCACGAACCGGACCCGCTCCGCGCGTCCCCCGGACTCGACGGCGAGCACTTCCACGGACTTCGCCGCCGAAACCCAGGCGGGGTACGCGTCGAAGTCGGCGATCACGGCCATCACCCGATCGGACGGAGCATCGATGGTGATCGACCTCTTGGTCTTCTCGGCCATGCGACCAACGCTTCCTTTCCCTCTGTCCCCGCCGTCCGTCCCACCGGTCGGCACACGCGGGAACCGTTGTCTATCACACCGTAGTAGTTCCGGGGAGGGCTCGTCGCCTGCAGGTGCTCGGCCGTCGGATCAGGGATTTCCGTCCCGGGGCGGTTCGCCGGCGGCGCGGCCCGCGTCCAGTCGCCGTTTGACGTCGAAGGTCATGGCCTTGCCGGCGACGCGACGCCGGTGGTTCATCGTGGCGAGGTCGAGTTCGCCCACCCGCTCCGGCGGCACCCCGGTCGGTTCGCAGTGCAGGAAGTAGTGCACGATCGCGCCGTCGAGCATCGGCTCGAGCCAGACCTCCATCGTGCCGTTCAGCGCGCCGGCGACCGACCACCGGATGCCCTTGTCGGCCCGGTCCTCGCGGACCGTCAGAGCCAGGTCGGGCCACCACGCACGCCAGCGGCGGGGCTCGGCGATCTCGGCCGCGATCCGCCGCGGCGCCGCGGCGACGAAGGTCTGATCGGCCACCTGAATGCTGCTCACGGGGAAAGCTTCACACACCGCCGGTTCCGGCTCGTCCAGGGGGCCGGGTCGGTCGGGCGCGCGGGCCGGTCGGGGCGTCAGGCCAGCAGGCGCCGCAGTTTCGCACCGAGCACGTCCCCCCGCCATTCGG
>NZ_PCZU01000106.1:0-7568 GCF_002887785.1 Rhodococcus sp. ENV425 | reverse complement strand
CGGCAGCGGGAGCGGCGGCGGCCGGAACGGCCTTCTTGGCGCCCGGGGCCTTGAGCCCGCCCTTCATCTGCAGTCCGCCCGGCTTGGCGGCCGGGGCCGCGGGAGCCTCGGCCGCGGCACCGTCGCCGGCTGCGGGAGCCTTCGCGCCCGGGGCCTTCAGGCCGCCCTTCATCTGCAGCCCGCCCGGCTTCGAGCCGGGAGCCTTGGCGGCACCCTTCATCTGCAGGCCGCCGGCCGGGGCCGTCTTGGGGGCCGCCGGGGTCGCGGCCGCCTCCTCGATCTCCTCGACGCGCTCCTTCTCCACCGTCTCGGCGGTCGCCTCCGAGGCCACGGCGGCCTCCGGGGTGCCGGCGGTCGCCACCGGTTCCGCGACGGGCCGCTCACGCGGGATCACCTTGATGTTCTCGCTGAGCGTCGCGGGCTCGAGACGGGTGATGGAGTCGAGCATGAGCTGGGCGACGTCGACGACCTCGACGCCCTCGCCTTCGCCCTTCTCCTGACGCGCGGTGACACCGTCGTTGAGCATGACGCGGCAGAAGGGGCAGCCGGTGGCGATCTTCGACGGATTCGTCGACAGTGCCTCGTCGACGCGGTCGATGTTGATCCGCTTGCCGATCTTCTCTTCCATCCACATGCGGGCACCACCGGCACCACAGCACATGGACCGTTCGCCGTGCCGCGGCATCTCGGTGAGCTTCGCGCCGGACGCCGCCATCAGCTCACGCGGTGCGTCGTACACCTTGTTGTGGCGGCCGAGGAAGCACGGGTCGTGATAGGTCACGTCCTGGCTCACCGACGCCACCGGCACCAGCTTCTTCTGCCGCACCAGGCGGTTCAGGAGCTGGGTGTGGTGCACGACCTCGTAGTTCCCGCCGACCTGGGGGTACTCGTTGTTGAGCGCGTTGAAGCAGTGCGCGCAGGTGACGACGATCTTGCGCCTGGAGTCCTCGACGCCCTCGAACACCGAGTTCAGGGTCTCGATGTTCTGCATCGCGAGCTGCTGGAACAGGAACTCGTTGCCCGCGCGACGGGCCGAGTCACCGGTGCAGGTCTCCTCGGCACCGAGAACCATGAACTTCACGCCGGCGGTCGCGAGCAGCTCGGCGACGGCCTTCGTGGTCTTCTTGGCCCGGTCCTCGTAGGCGCCGGCGCAGCCGACCCAGAACAGGTACTCGTAGTCGGCGAAGCTGTCCGCGTCCTGGCCGAACACCGGAACGTCGAAGTCCAGCTCGGAGATCCAGTTGAGCCGGTCCTTGGCGTTCTGGCCCCACGGGTTGCCCTTGTTCTCGAGGTTCTTGAACAGACCCGCGAGCTCGGACGGGAAGTCGGACTCGATGAGCACCTGGTAGCGGCGCATGTCGATGATGTGGTCGACGTGCTCGATGTCCACCGGGCACTGCTCGACGCAGGCGCCGCAGTTGGTGCAGCTCCACAGCGTCTCCGTGTCGATGACGGGCGCGAGCTCGCCCTCGACGGTCTCGCCGACCAGCTTGCGATCGGCCTCGGCCAGGGCTGCCGCCGGGATCTTCCCGAGCTTGGCCTCGTCCGCGTTGCCCTCGGCGTCGACCAGGCCGACCTCGTCGCCGCCGAGGTCCTTGCGGCCACCGGCGAGCAGGTAGGGCGCCTTGGCGTAGCCGTGGTCGCGCAGCGAGGTGATGACCAGCTTGGGCGACAGCGGCTTACCGGTGTTCCAGGCCGGGCACTGCGACTGGCAGCGACCGCACTCGGTGCACGTGGTGAAGTCGAGCCAGCCCTTCCAGGAGAAGTCCTCGATCTGGCCGGCACCGAAGGTGTCGGTGTCCGGATCGGCCGTCTCCATGTCGATGGCCTTGCCCTTCGACGTCATCGGCTTCGCGGCGCCGAGGGCGACGCCACCGTCGTCCTCGCGCTTGAAGTAGATGTTGAAGAACGCGGCGAAGCGGTGCCAGGCGACACCCCACGTGATGTTGCGGCCGACGACGTACAGCCAGACCATGCCGGACATCAGCTTGACGAACGCGAAGATCGACACCATCACGGCGCTCGCCGGCAGCAGCTTGGCAAGGTTCATCGTGAAGAAGTCGGTCCACGGGTTGGCGTGGCCGTAGGTCGCGATCTTGCCGGCCTTGACGAAGATCATGCCGAGGCCCTCGATGAGGACGACGGTCTCGACGAAGTACGCGGCCCGGAAGTCGGAGCCGGCGAAGCGCGAGAGCCGCGCGGGCTTCCGCGGGTGGTTCAGCTGCCGGATGATGATCAGCGCCGTGATTCCGATCACGGTTCCGAGGCCGAGCAGTTCGTCGATCAGGTGATAGACGGCGGTGTTGCCGATCAGCGGCCAGTGGAACGCCGGGTCGAAGGTCTGGCCGTAAGCCTCGAACCAGACGATCGCGCCGAGCATGAAGCCGACCATCACCAGCCAGTGGGCCCAGCCCACGGTGCGGAACTTACTCATCCGGGTGTGTGCGACGAACTCGACGAGCATCTGCTTGAAGCGCGGGAAGAACGGCCGCCACCGATCCGGAGCCGGCTGGCCGATCCGGACGACGTTGACCATCTTCATCGCGCCACCGATGAACGAGTACCAGCACACCAGACTGAGCAGCACGCCGATCGTGCCCAACGTGATCGTCAGGGCATTCATAGGTGGCCTTTCGTGTCGGGGGCGGCAGCGCGCCGCCTGGTATAAGCCCACGCATCCTAACCCGAACTAAGTTACCAGCCGGTAGCTATAGGAAGTTACCGGCCGGTAGTCTAGTCTCGCGGTGCTGCGGCGCGGTGCTGAGCAGAGGTCGACCGCGTGGGGGGCGGCCGAATTGCCGCATCGCGCCGTAGCGTGAGTGTCCGCTCACGTTAAGCGTTAAACCTTTCGACTCATTGAGTCAGGCAAACCTAACGTGCGGTAGCTGGTCACGCTTCGGCATACGTACTCGTGAGTCCGGCAACGGAGTGGCAACGGATTCGGTACATTCCGGACGCGAGGATCCGTGTGATGTCGGTTATGATGCTGCGCGAGATGTGCTTCGCGCACCCGCGATCAGGGCCTACGGTGCGCAGGGGCACATTGGTGTCAGAACTTGGGGGGCGTCCGTCGGGGGCGTGCGCCGAAGTCACAGAACGGAATCGAATGAAGTTCAGGAAGCTCGCCGCCGTCGCGGCGATGACCATCGCCGCCGTCGGCGTCACCGCCGGCACGTCCTACGCCGCACCGGCGGTCACGGCACCGGAGAAGATCAACTACGAGACCAAGGCGGAGGGCGACTCCGTCGTCACCGTCATCGACGCCGGCTCGTTCGCCGTGTCCGGCGACGGCAAGAGCGTCGAAGTGCAGAACGACAAGGGTGACACCGTCATCAGTCTGCCGTTGGCCATTCAGCTCGGCGACCTGCAGCTCCCCTTCGAGCGGGAGATCAGCGAGGACGGCAAGACCCTCACCCTCACCCCGGTCACCGACATGTCCCAGGCCACCCCGGTCGCCCCCGAGGACAAGGTGACCCCGGGTCTGACGCCCGTGGCCCTGAAGCTGCAGGATGTCGCTTCGCCCGAGGAGAACCTCAAGGCGCAGCAGAACTTCATCTCGCAGGTGGGTATGGCGACCGCGATCGGTGCTGTTACGGGCGCCATCATCGGCTGCATCATCGGTGGCATCGTCGGTATCCCGGCGGCTGTAGTCCCCGGCTTCATCGGTGGCTGCGCCGCTGGTGGTGCTGCTGGTGCAACGATCGGCACGTTCGTTGCGGGCGGACCGACCGCGGTCGTCGCGGGAATCGGCCTCGTGCAGGATCTCATGGCGCCTCCTGGAACCACCCAGTGGGCTGAGTAAGAATCCTCAGCTTTACATCGGCCCCGTCACCGAACTTGGTGACGGGGCCGATCGCGTTTATGAGTTACAGAGTCACCATCGCAGCACGATGAGCTGGAGGAGATTCACCACCACCTCGCCCATCGCAACAATCAGGTCTAATGCGGGGGGGACAAGTACCGCTGACAACAGTCACTCACCTTCTCGTCGAACCGCCGTCAACGGACGCCGGGATATGCGACGGTCCGGCCGCGGAGCACACTCCGTGGCCGGACCTCTGGACCTTCAGGATCCTAAACCGGTCGGCTGGTTTCCCGTCGTCTCGCTCGGCGCGACACGCCGCACAGCACGAGGGCCCGCCTCCGGCCGGAGGCGGGCCCTGGTGGAGCTCTCAGGGAGCGGCGATCACCAGGTGCGCATGCGCAGCCCGGGGTTCTCGGCGAGGACCGCGGAGATCGGCGTCGCGAACAACTCCGGCGACTCGCCCAGCAGGCCGCTGACCACGCCGGCAATCTCGCACATGCCGTACTGACCGACGTTGGAGGCGCTGGAGATGCCCAGGGCCAGGGTGCCGGTGACGATCGTGCCGCCGCTGTCGCCCTGCAGGGCGCACAGGTTGGTGGAGAAGCCGTTCTCCAGCACGCGGTGGCCGACCTCGACGGTCTGGCCCGAGGCGGTCACGACACCGCAGCTGTAGCCCGAGCGGACGCCGGACTTGCACGCGGGCGCGCCGACGACGGGCTCGGCGACGCCGGTGATCGGCAGCGGCGCCGCCAGCGGCACCCGCACACCGTTGTTCTCGAACCGGCCCTGGGCCTCGGCGGTCGGCCGGATCACGGCGTAGTCGCGGCCGTCCAGGCTGGTCTTCTCGAAGGTGCCGAGCTGCTGGCCGAGCTCCTCACCGAGCAGCTGGTACACCTTCGACGCGAACTGGGTGCCGGCGGACGGCCGGTTCGGGTCGCAGTGCCCGGCGGTGATGTTGACCGGGCGGTCCGAGCTGTCGACGGCGTTGAAGCCGAGCGAGCAGCGCAGGCCCTCCCCGGCGCCGAGCGCGGCGTAGGCGTCCCCGCCGAACAGGGCCGTCGGGGCGGCGAGGTCGGCGACGGGCCGCAGGTCGCCGGCGGCCGGCTCCGGGACGAGCGGCGCGGGCGCGAACAGCACCCGGGCACCCTGCAGGAAGTCGGGCAGCCGAATCCCGGCGACGTTCTCGGTGCGCAGCACGACGTCGTTGTTCACGACGTCGATGGCGACGCCGCGCACCAGGTCGGCGACGGCGGGCGGCTGGGTGGCCAGCCAGTCGTTCAGCGCCTTCAGTTCGTCGCGCAGCTGCGTCTCGGTGCGGTCGGTGTCCTCGACGGTGAATCCGGCGTCCTCGGCGGCCTCGCGGGCCGCGTCGTAACCCTCGCCCTCGGTCAGCCCCACCTTCGGCGTGCCGTCCCGCTCGAGCCACACGCCGGAGAACACGGCAGCGAACTCCTCCCGCGCCGATTCGGCGAAGCGGGCCAGCTCCTGGCTGCGGGCAGCATCCGTCAGGTACCGCTCGGGGCTCATCTGCAGGTCCCGGGCCAGCGCCTCCACGAGTTCGTTCGGCAGCGCCGTCGCCTCGATCGGGGCCGGGTCGGCCTGTGCGATGGCGGCGGCAGGGCCGAGCAGCATGAGCGCTGCCGAACCGTAAACCGCTGCTCGACGGGCGAAGGAGCGTCGCATGGATGCCTTCCTCGTTGATCTCCGCGACGGTGCGCGAAGATGCCGGCCCCGGGCGGGCCGGTGCTGGACGGGACGATCATATGGGGTCGGCCGCGCGAACACCCAGCCGCGCGGCGTGGCGCGGGACCGGTCAGGCTGCAGCGCCGGTGCGCACCCGCGCGCCGGTCTCGGCCTCGATGTCCTGGATCGAGATGCCCAGGCTGGAGGTGCCACCCTGCGGTGCGAGGACGAGGTTGGCCTCCACACAGTCGGGGGCGCCGGAGCTGTTGGAACCGCTGATCACGCCGAGCGCGAGGGTGCCGGTGACGATGGCGCCGCCGCTGTCGCCGGAGAGGGTGCAGGCGGTGGTCGCGAAGCCGCGGATCGTGGTGCTCGTGCCGTCGGCACGGACCAGCTGGGTCTCGATCCGGTCGGCGGCGACGATGCCGCACGTGAAGTACGACGACTGTCCGGACTTGCACACCGGGGCGCCGGCGACGGGCGCGGCGGTGCCGGTGACGGTCAGCGTCGAGCCGTTGCCGCCGCGGATGACGGGCCGGTTCAGGCCGACGTCCTCGCCCGCCTGGTCGAGGCCGATGATGCCGTAGTCCAGGGTGCTGCCCTCGCCGACGGTCGAGCGGGTGAACGCGCCGATCTTCAGGCTCTCGTCGATGTTCTCCCGGTTGGGCAGGTAGACGGTGGAGCCGCCGTCCTCGCGGGCGACCGCGTCGCAGTGGCCGGCGGTGATGTTGGCGGCCGATCCGTCGGCGTCGACGGCGTTGAAGCCGAACGAGCAGACACCGATGCGGTCGAGCGGCGTCGAGCGGACGTCCCCGTCGGCGGTGATGTAGGTGTCGCCACCGAGCGGGCCGGGCTCGTTCGGCGGCTGGCCCGGGGTGAGCATGACCTGGACGTTGGCGATGAGCGTCGGCAGGTTCAGGGCGCGGCCGGCCGGGCTGTTGGCGATGTCGACGATCAGGCGGTTGTTGAACACGTCGATCGACGTCGCGTTCACCTGGGAGGACAGTTCGCGGGGGAGCGCGGCGACCCAGCGGTTCAGCTCGGCGAGGGACTGCTCGAGCCCGTCCGCGGACACCGGCGCGACGGTGACGTGGTAGCCGTCGTTCTCGGCCTGCCGGGCGGCGTCGGGGTTGGTGACCGCGACGACGGGCCGGCCGTCGGTGCCCAGCCATGCCCCCGCGAAGTCCTCCGGCCGTTCGGCACGGAAGCTGCGCGCGTAGTCCGCGAGTTCCTGCGCGCGTTCGGATCGCGCGAGGTACTCGTCGGCGCTGATCTTCAGGTCGCGGCTGATGGCCTCGACGAGTTCGGCGGGCAGTTGATCCGCGGGCAGCTGATCGGCCGGGGCGGCGTGGGCGGTCGCAGCGAGCGGCCCGGCCAGCAGCAGTGCCGACGCCGCCGCGACGACGACACGGCGAACGGTGGTACGAGCAGCGGCGCGCGACGCCGACGAGTGACGCATGGGGGCCCTTCGAGAATGGGTTGACGGGTTTCGTGCGCGGTCGTGCCGCGGAAGCGGACACAACCGTGTGACAGCGTACGGGACGGGGAGGGTCACCCTGCCGCCTCGGAACCGGTCGTGTCCGTTGGGTCCGGTTCCGTGGTTTCGGGGGGCGTCGACGTTGACGTCCCGGTCGGCGCGACGGTCGTGGGGGTCGTCGTCCGGGCGGGCCGGTCCCGTTCGCGGGTGGCCTCGCTCGTGGTCGGTGCGACCGTGGTCGACCGCGTGGTGGTGGACGGGGCCGGCCGGGACATCGTGGCCCGGGCCGATGTGCTCGGCGGCGCGGCCTCGACGGCGGTGCCGGGGGCGGGGGTGAGCGCCACGAGCCCGGAGTCGACGGTGGCCGGCGCCGCGTCCGGGGCGGTCGTCGTGGTGGTGGTGGCGGTACCGGTCGGGGTGCCGGTGCTCGGGGGCACCTGCACCGCGCTCGACAGCGACTCGTAGGCGGCGCCCGCCTCCCGCACGGGTGTGTCCGCGGGGGTGTCCCGCAGCGAGAACACCAGGGCGCCCATCCCGACGAGCAGCGCGACGGCCGCCGCGACGGCGCCGCCGACGACCAGCCGGTTGTGCGGGGCCCGGTCC
>NZ_PCZU01000105.1:0-14877 GCF_002887785.1 Rhodococcus sp. ENV425 | reverse complement strand
GCCGCAGCGGCTGCGACGAGGCCGTCGCCGAATGCCTGCGCTCGTCGCTGCGGCTCACCGAGGCCGCCGACGTCACCCGCATCCGCCGCATCGTCGACCGGCACACCGCCGGCCTCTCCCCCGCCGACCTCGACGCGCTCGGATTCGCCGACTGGCTCGACGGACTCGAACGCGGCTTCGCCGCCCATCACGCGGGCATGGTGCCGGTATTCCGGCACGCCGTGGAGGAGCTGTTCGGCCTCGGCCTCGTCCGGATCGTCTTCGCCACGGAGACCCTCGCCGTGGGCGTCAACATGCCCGCACGGACAGTCGTGCTCGAACGCCTCGTCAAGCACACCACCGCCGGGCCGGTCCGCCTCACCGCCGGCGAGTACACCCAGTTGACGGGACGGGCCGGCCGTCGCGGCATCGATCGGGAGGGCCACGCGGTCGTGCTGTGGAGCCCGGAGGTGCAGCCGGCCACCGTCGCGGGGCTCGCCTCCACCCGCACCTACCCGCTGAACAGCTCCCTGCGGGTGGGCTACAACACCGCTGTCAACCTCGTCGACCGGCTCGGCGTCGCCGGAGCCCGGGACCTGCTCGGCCGGTCCTTCGCCCAGTTCCAGGCGGAGCATTCGGTGGCCGCGCTGGCCACCGCGGCGACGACGAACGCGGCGACGCTCCACCGGCTCGACGACGAACTCGGGGACGCCGAGGGTTTCGCCGAGTACCAGCAGTTGCGCGAGCGGCTGGCCGCGGCGCGCACCAGCGGCACCGCCGACGCGGTGACCGCTCTCGCGCGGGCCGTGCGTTCGCACCCCGGGCACCGGCACGCCGATCGGGAACGCCTGATCACCGTCGCCGAGCGCCGTCGCGCGCTGGCCGCCGACACCGAGGTGCTGCGCGGGCAGGTCGCCGCCGCCACCGGCCGGCTCGTGGAGACGTTCGACCGTGTCCTCGGGCTGCTCGACGAACGCGGGTACATCCTGTCCGACCCGTACACCGGCGAGGCGGTGGCCACCGACCACGGCCGGATGCTGGGCCGGATTTATTGCGGCAGCGACCTTCTCGTTGCCGAGTGCCTGAGAACCGGCGTGTGGGCGGGCCTCGATCCGGCCGAGCTGGCCGCCGTCGTGTCGAGTGTGCTCGGCGAATCGCGACGGCCGGCGCCCGGCGGCGGAGCCCCCACGGCCGGTGTCGACGCCGCGTACCGCGCGACGGTCCGGCTGTGGCGGGAACTGTCCGACGCGGAGCGCCGGCACGGCCTGCCCGCGGGCCCCGAACCGGATCCGGTGGCGATGCGCGCGATCCACCGGTGGGCCCGTGGCGACGGCGTGTCCGCGGCCCTGCGCGAGGCGGCGGAGTCGGATCTGTCGGCGGGCGATCTCGTCCGGCGCTACCTGCGCACCCTCGACCTGCTCGGGCAGATCGGCAGGGGCGAGTGCCCGGTGGAGCCGGCCGGCTTCACCGCGGCCGGGTACCCACAGCGCTCTCCAGTTCGGTGAGCGCGCCCTCGAGGAGCTCGACCAGCCGGTCGAGGGCGGGCACCGCGTGGCGGTCGCCGACCACCCCGAGATCGAGCCGGCCGTCGTTCCCGGTGAGGGTGATGCTCAGTGCCTGCCCGTTCAGCACGGCCGGCACGGGGTAGATGCCGGTCAGCCGCGCACCGTTCCAGTACCGGGTGCGGGAAGGTCCCGGCAGGTAGGAGATCAGCACGTTGAACGGCGGCGGGATCTCGTCGACGAACCGCCGCACCGGCTCGAGCGCGAGCGGGCTCAGCGACAACGCGCTGAGCATCAGGAACTGGGTTCCGCTCAGCGCGGTGACCACCCGGTCGGTGTGGACGAGCGAGTCGGCGATCCGGGCGAGCCGCACCGCGGGATCGGGTTCGTCGGTGGCCAGGCCGATCACCATCGCTCCGACGCCGGGTTCGCGGCCGCCGGGACCGACCGCGGCGCCACCGAGGTTCATCGGCACCGGGAGCATCGCGGTCAGCGGTGCCTCCGGGAGCGCGTACCGCTCGGACAGATACGCGCGCAGGCCGCCGGCGCACATCGTCAGCACGACCGCGTCGATCGTGGTGTCCGCCGACGTCGCAACCGAGTGGAGCCGCTCGATCGGCCAGGAGCGCGCCGCGAGGGTCCGGCCCCGCCCCACTGCGACGTTGAACATCGTGGGCGGCGTCTGCCACGGCAGCGCCACCTGGTGCCGGCGCACGCCCTCCGTGACCAGCCTGCCGATCTCCGGGGTCATCGCGAACACCTCCGCGCCGACCCGGAGCCCGGCGCGCAGCCACGAGGTGGGAAGGGGCGACAGCCGAGCCCGGGGGGCCACCACCTCCGGGCTCCACGGCGCGGGGCAGTCGCGGGCGCCGGGGTCGGTGGACATGCTCCGGTGCAGCAGGCGCAGGCCGGCCGGGCCGTCGGCGAGGGACAGGTGGATCTTCGCGTACATCGCGGTGCGCCCGTCCTCGAGTCCCTCGATGACGTACACCTCCCACATCGGGTGGAGCGGGTCGAGCGGGGAGCCGTGGATCCGGGAGACGAGGGCCAGCAGGTCGGCCATCGAACCGGATCCGGGCACGGCGGTGTGACGTACGTGAAACCGCAGGTCGACGTCCTCGGGACGCGACCACCACGGGTAGCCGGCCCCGCGCAGCGTCCGCACCGGACGCCGGCGCAGCGCATCCGCCACCTCGTCGTGGGCGAGCAGGGTCTCGTACATGCGACGGGCATGGTCGTCCCCGGCATCCGGCGGGGGCTCGAACAACGCGAGAGCCCCGAGGTGCAGTGGACGCGACGAGGTTTCGAGCAGCACGAACAGCGCCTCGGGAAGGCTCATCACCTGCATTCCCCCATCGTGGCGCCGAAACAGCCCGCGCGTGCGGTAACCCGGCCATCTCCGCAGGGACGTGCCCGCGACGCGCGGAAATGGTGTGACGTCTCCGCGCCGCGGGGACTACCCCTCGTCCAGTCCCGGACGACGCGGAGACGTAGGGGGCCGGGACTCCCCGCTCGCATGCCAGGCGGAGTGACCTCCCTGCCGGGATCGCGGCCCGAAGCGACGATAGCAACAAACCGGTCGCACGGTATGTCTTTGGAGCTGGTCCCGCCCGTATTTCTCCGCGCGGGCGTGTTTCGACTCGGGAGCGCGTGGCTATAGCCCTTACACGGGCACCGCCCCACGAGAGGTCTCCCGCGCGGCGCGGCGGCTCGCGGACCGTTGGAGCGACAGGAGCGCGGACCATGACCATCCAATCCGCAGGCGGAGGTGGGGGCAGCGGCACGATGGCACGGCCGAACTCGTCCGGCCTCGCCGACGTCATCGACACCATCCTCGACAAGGGACTCGTCATCGACGCATTCGTCCGCGTCTCGCTCGTGGGCATCGAGATCATCACGATCGACGCACGGGTCGTGGTGGCGAGCGTCGACACCTACCTGCGTTTCGCCGAGGCAGTCAACAGGCTCGAGATCTCCACGACCGAGCCGAAGGGCCTGACGGACGTCGTCGGCGGCGTGGCCGGGAACGTCGTCGAGAAGGCCGCCGAGCACAAGACGAAGGGCGCACTGGACTCCGCCGGCGAACGGGTCCGTGGCCTGCTCGCCGGCAACGAGGACGAACGGGAGCCGGCGCCACGCCGATCCCGCAGCAGAGACCGGTGACGTTCACCTCCGCCGATCGGCGGCCCGCACCCGCCGCCGTCACGGCATGGGTCCGAACTCCGGCCACCGCCGTCCGGTTCCCCGGCGGCCCGGAGCGGGTCTAGTCTCCTCCGGGTGAGGACACGCACCGGTGCGTTCGCGCCGTCCCTGCTGCGGCGCATGGCGGCGCGGGCGACGCTCACTCCTGTCCGGGTCGTGGCGCTGAGCTTCGCCGCCGCGATCGCCGTCGGCACGCTCCTGCTCCTCACGCCCGCGGCGAGCCTGCCCGGTACCGCGACCTCCCTCGTCGACGCCCTGTTCACCGCGACCTCGGCGATGTGCCTGACGGGCCTGGTCGTCGTCGACACGCCCACGCACTGGTCCGGCTTCGGCCAGGGCATCATCCTGGCCCTGATCCAGGCCGGCGGGTTCGGGATCATGACCATGGCCTCGCTCGTCGGCCTGCTGCTCGCGAACCGGATCGGCCTCAAGGCCCGATTGAATACCGCGGCCGAGGTGCGTGCGTCGGGGCTCGGCGACGTCCGCTCGGTCGTCGTCGGCGTCGTGCGGATGAGCGTGTTCATCGAGTCGGTCACCGCGGTGGCGCTCGCCCTGCGGTTTGCGCTCGGCTACGAGGAGCCGCCCCTGCGTGCGGTGTGGCTGGGAGTGTTCCATTCCGTCTCGGCGTTCAACAACGCCGGCTTCGCGCTCTACAGCGACAACATCATCGGCTTCGCCGACGATCCGTGGATCTGCGTGCCGCTGATGCTCGCGGTGATCCTGGGCGGCATCGGGTTCCCGGTCCTGTTCGAAGTGACCCGGCACCTGCGCGGCCGCAGCCACCGCTGGAGCCTGCACACCCGCCTGACCGTGACCGTCACCGCGGTGCTGTTGGTGGTGGGACCGGTGCTGGTGCTGGTGCTCGAGTGGACCCGCACCCTGCAGCACTACCACTTCGGCCAGAAGCTGCTCGTCGCCGCGTTCCAGGGCGTGATGCCCCGCACCGCCGGCTTCAACAGCGTCGACTACGCCCAGATGGACCCGGCCACCCTCCTGGTGACGGACGTGCTCATGTTCATCGGCGGCGGCAGCGGCGGCACCGCCGGCGGAATCAAGGTCACCACCTTCGTCCTTCTGCTGTTCGTCATCCTCGCCGAGGCCCGCGGCGAGCGCTCGGTGAGCGTCTTCGACCGGCGCATCGACACCCGGGTCCAGCGTCAGGCGTTGTCGGTGGCCCTGATCGGTGTCGCCCTGGTGATGGTGCCGACCATCGCCCTGTTGGCGGGGACCTCGTTCGACCTCAACGTCCTGTTGTTCGAGGTCACCTCCGCGTTCGCCACCGTCGGCCTGTCCACCGGGATCACGGCCCAGCTGCCCGTCTGGGGGCAGCTGATCCTGGTGCTCCTGATGTATCTGGGCCGCATCGGATCGATCACCCTCGTGAGCGCTCTCGCCGCCCGCGATCGCGGCCGGCGCTACGAACTCCCGGAAGAAAGGCCCTTCATTGGCTAGGAAATCCGCCGCCGACGTGGTGGTCGTGCTCGGGCTCGGGCGGTTCGGCAAGTCGCTCGCGCTCGAGCTGATGAGCCAGGGCACCGAGGTCCTCGGCATCGACTCCAGCGACGCCGTGGTGCAGAAGGTCGCCCACCGCCTGACCCACGCCGTGGTCGCCGACACCACCGACGAGGAATCGCTGCGGCAACTGTCGGTGCACGAGTACGGCCGCGCCGTCGTGGGAATCGGTTCCGATCTCGAGGCCAGCCTGCTCACCGCCTCCGCCCTGATCAACCTGGGCGTGCACAACATCTGGGCCAAGGCGATCAGCAACGCGCACGCGAAGATCCTCACCCAGATCGGGGTGCACCACGTCGTCCGGCCGGAGCACGACATGGGCAAGCGGGTCGCCCACCTGGTGCGCGGCCGGATGATCGACTACATCGAGTTCGACGACGGCTTCGCGATGGTCAAGACGACCCCGCCGGCGTTCGCGATCGGCCGGCGCCTCGGCGACACCGCCGTCCGCTCCGACTTCGGCGTGACCGTCGTGGCGATCAAACGTCCCGGCGAGGACTTCACCTACGCCACCGCCGACACCGTCCTCGCCCCCGGGGACACCATCATCGTCTCCGGGCGGGTCCGGAACACCGAACGATTCAGCGAACTCACCTGACAGCACCGGAACGACGTAGGCTGCAGACGATGTCACCGACAGCGCACCAGGAGCGACCGGACCCCCACCCGGCCGCGGCACCGAACGGCACCGGTCGTGCCCGGTAGCACGCTGAGGACCCGGTTCAGCCGTTCCGACGCCCTGACCGAGCGACCCGACTTCGCGCTGGTGGGCATCCTGCGGGTGCCGCAGCTACAGACCAGCCCGGGCCGGGCGATCGTGCGCCGGATCGGATACGCCCTGATCGCCCTGGCCCTGGTGGTGCTCGTCGTCTACCTCGACCGCGACGGCTACTCCGACGCCCAGGACAACGAACTGTCGTTGCTGGACTGCCTCTACTACGCGACGGTGTCGCTCTCGACCACCGGCTACGGCGACATCACCCCCATCACACCGCAGGCCCGCCTCGTCAACGTCCTGGTCATCACCCCGCTGCGGATCTTCTTCCTCATCATCCTGGTCGGCACCACCCTCTCCGCCCTGACCGAGAGCTCCCGCCAAACCTTCCGCATCCAACGCTGGCGACACCGCGTGCGCAACCACACCGTCGTCGCCGGCTACGGCACCAAGGGCCGCACCGCGGTCGAGGCGATGCTCGGCGACGGCGCCGCGCCCTCGGACATCGTCGTCGTCGACACCGACCCCGTGGTGCTCGACGCCGCCAGCGGCCAGGGCTTGGTCACCGTCCAGGGCTCGGCGACCAAGTCCGACGTGCTGCGCCTGGCCGGGGTGCCGCACTGCGACTCGATCGTCGTCGCCGCCAACCGCGACGACACCGCGGTGCTCGTCACCCTCACCGCCCGTGAACTCGCCCCCGCCGCCAAGATCGTCGTGGCCATCCGCGAATCGGAGAACACCCATCTGCTCCGCCAGTCGGGCGCCGACACGGTGGTGATCTCCTCCGAGACGGCGGGCCGGTTGCTCGGAGCCGCCACCATCACCCCGAACGTCGTGGAAATGATCGAGGACCTGCTCACCCCGGAGGAAGGCTTCGCGATCGCCGAACGCGAGGTCGAACCCGGCGAGGTCGGCGGCTCACCGCGGCACCTCCCCGACATCGTCCTGGGCGTCGAACGCAACGGCCGCCTGCTGCGTGTCGGGTCCCCGGAGGTCGAGGCGGTGGAGGCCGGCGACCGGCTGCTCTACCTCCGGCGCGTCTCGGACTGATCGGAACGTCCCGGACCGGCCGGGGCGTCTCGGACCGACCGTGCGGTTGCCGTCCCGGGTTCCGCTATCCGGCCGGGGCGCACAGCCGCGCCGACAGCTCCCAGAGTCCGCGGGCGACAGCCTCGTCGTGCGAGCGCGAATTGGATTCGACACGCTCGGGGGCGCCCCGCAGCTCGAACAGGCCACCGGGACCGTAGTACCCGCCGGGCTCGACGCCGGGCGCGGTGGCCGCGTACAGCAGCGGCAGCGCTCCGGTCTGCGGGGACTGCCCCACCAGCCGGTTCGCCACGCCCAGGAACACGTCCTGGATCGACTCGGTGTGTGACTGCAGGTTCGTCGAGGAGTATCCCGGGTGCGCGGCCACCGCCACGACCGGGGACTGCTGCTCGGTGAGCCGGCGCTGCAGCTCGTGGGTGAACAGCAGGTTGGCCAGCTTCGACTGCCCGTACGCCAGCCACCGGTCGTAGCGACGGTGCTCCCAGTTCAGGTCGTCGAGATCGATGCGACCGATCCGGTGCATGCCGCTCGACATCGTCACCACGCGGTCGGTGACGCGCTCGCCCAGCAGGGCGGTGAGGGCGAAGTGGCCGAGGTGATTGGTTCCGATCTGCATCTCGAATCCGTCGACGGTGCGGCGCAGCGGTACTGCCATCACGCCGGCGTTGTTGACCAGCACGTCGACCTCGTCGACGCCCCCGGCGAATTCACGCACCGATGCCAGGTCGGCCAGATCGAGGCGCCGCACCCGCGCGTTGGGCCCGATCTCCCGGGCCACGGCCTCGCCCTTGGCCACGTTCCGGCACGCCAGCACCACCCGCGCCCCCGCGGCCCCGAGTGCGCGGGCCGCCACCTCGCCCAGGCCGCTGTTGGCGCCCGTCACCACGAAGGTGCGGCCGTCCTGCTTCGGGATGTCGCGTGTGGTCCAAGCCGTCATGTCGGCCACCCTACGGGGAACGGGACATCCGGGAAAGGAACCCGCTCGGCCACCCGCCCGGCGCCGACACGTCGCCGACACGTTCCCGAAACAGGCCGGCGATAGGGTCGCCTCGCTTCCGTCGCCCGTCGCGCCGGAATTCCGAAGGGAGCAGTAGGAGGGGTCCCGTGCCGCCACGTCGCAGGTCGATACTGCTCGACCGGCTCGAATCCGGGACCCCCGGCCGTCCCCAGCAGGCCATCCTCGACGAACTGCGCCGCGTCATCCTCTCCGGCGCCGTCCCGCCGGGAACCCCCATCCCGGTACCCGAGGTGGCGGAACTGTTCGGCGTCAGCCGCATCCCGATCCGAGAATCGCTGAAAACCCTCATCGGCGAGGGACTCGTCGACCACCGGCGGAACCACGGATACACCGTCGCCCGGCTGACCGCCGCCGAACTCCGCGAGATGTATCTCGTGCGGGAAACCCTCGAGACGGCAGCACTGACGGCGGCGGTGGCGCTGGCCACCGAAGCCGATCACGCCCACGCCGCATGGGTCCACGCACGCCTCGAACGCGCCGTCGCCGACGACGATCCGCACACCTACCACCGCGAGAGCCGCGAGTTCCACCTGGCGCTGGCCGGCCCGTCGCGCATGCACCGGCTGCTGCACATGCTCGAATCGGCTTGGAACATCACCGAACCCGTGCAACCGATGGTGCACGTGTCCGCGGTGCAGCGGACGGTTCTGCATGCCGAGCACGAGCGGATGCTGACCGCGTTCCTGGCCCGGGACACGGCGGGGCTCCTCGCCGCCGCCGACGCCCACAACCATCGGCTCGATTCCGTGATCGCGACGCTGCCCGCCGACGCCGGGTTGCTGACCCCGGAAGATATACCGATCGGGAAACCCACCGGCAACACCTGATCGTTACCGTTCTCCTCATCGGAATTCACCACCGTCGCTGAGATTCCGGGTCCACTGCCTTCCTCGCGGACCTGCGCCGTGCCGAACCGATCGGCGCCCCGCCGGTCGTCGACGTCCAGGAGTACCCATGACCGAATTGATCTCTCCCCGCCGTGATCTGCCGCGCGGCGCCGTGCTCGGCGCCGACGACCTCGTCGAAGCGGCGGGCCACCCCGTCGGCGGCGGGCTGGTCGAGCCGGACTACGACCCGCGGCTCACCAACGAGGACCTCGCCCCGCTGAAGAAGCAGAGCTGGGGCTCGTACAACATCTTCGCGTTCTGGATGTCCGACGTGCACAGCGTCGGGGGCTACGTCACCGCCGGCAGCCTCTTCGCCCTCGGCCTGGCCAGCTGGCAGGTGCTGGTGGCCCTGCTCGCCGGCATCACGATCGTCTACTTCTTCTGCAACCTCGTCGCCAAGCCCAGTCAGGTGACCGGCGTGCCCTATCCGGTGATCTGCCGCAGCGTCTTCGGGGTGCTCGGCGCGAACATACCCGCGATCATCCGCGGCCTGATCGCGGTGGCCTGGTACGGAATCCAGACGTTCCTCGCCTCGGCGGCGCTCGATATGGTGCTGATCAAGCTGTTCCCGTCGCTGGCCCCGTACGCGGTGGTGGAGGACTACGGCTTCGCCGGACTCTCCGCCCTGGGCTGGGGCAGCTTCCTGACCCTGTGGATCGTGCAGGCCTGCGTATTCTGGCGCGGCATGGAGTCGATCCGTAGGTTCATCGACTTCTGCGGTCCCGCAGTCTATGTCGTGATGTTCCTGCTGTGCGGCTACCTGATCTCCCAGGCCGGTTGGAGCGCAATCGATCTGAATCTCGGCTCGGTGACCTACACGGGCCTGGATGCGATTCCGGTGATGCTGGGCGCGATTGCGCTGGTGGTGTCCTACTTCTCCGGACCGATGCTGAACTTCGGCGATTTCTCCCGCTACGGAAAGTCCTTCGCCGCGGTGAAGAAGGGCAACCTCCTCGGCCTGCCGGTCAACTTCCTGGTGTTCTCGCTGCTCGTGGTGATCACCGCGTCGCTGACCCTGCCCGTGTACGGCGAGCTGATCACCGATCCCGTCGAAACGGTCGCCCGCATCGACTCGACCTTCGCGATCGTGCTCGGTGCCCTGACGTTCACCGTCGCCACCATCGGCATCAACATCGTCGCCAACTTCATCTCCCCCGCCTTCGACTTCTCCAACGTCAGCCCCCAGCGGATCAGCTGGCGCGCCGGCGGAATGATCGCCGCCGTCGGCTCGGTGCTGATCACCCCGTGGAACCTGTACAACAACCCCGATGTCATCCACTACACCCTCGAGACGCTCGGCGCGTTCATCGGTCCGCTGTTCGGCATCCTGATCGCGGACTACTACCTGGTGCGGAGGCAGAAGGTGATCGTCGACGATCTGTTCACCATGTCCGAGCGCGGCGCGTACTGGTACCGCAAGGGCTACAACCCCGCCGCGGTGATCGCCACCGTCGTCGGCGCCGCCGTCGCGGTGATCCCGGTGCTGGTCAAGTCCGCGCCCGGCATGCACACCGCCGCGCAGTACAGCTGGTTCATCGGGTGCGGCCTCGGCCTGGCCGTCTACTACGTCCTCGCCACCCGCACCGCCCTCGCGGTCCGCGTCGGCGACGGTTCCGCCGAACCGGTGAGCGTGGGCTGATCGGAATGCGCATCAAGGTCGTCAACCCGAACACCACCCGGTCGATGACCGCCACCATCGAGGCGTGTGCCCGGACCGTCGCCGGCCCGGGCACCGATGTCGAGGCGGTCAGCCCCACGATGGGTCCCGCCTCGATCGAGAGCCACTACGACGAGGCGCTCGCCGTACCGGGTGTGCTCGCCGAGATCGCCGCGGGCGAGGAGGCCGGCGTCGACGGATACGTCATCGCCTGTTTCGGCGACCCGGGGCTCGACGCAGCGCGGGAGATCGCCGCCGGGCCCGTCGTCGGCATCGCGGAGGCCGCCATGCACGCGGCCGCGCTCCTGGGTCGTGGCTTCTCCGTCGTCACGACGCTGGGCCGGACCACCGGCCGGACGTGGGATCTGGCCGAACGGTACGGCCTGCGCCGGTCCTGCCTCGGCGTGCACGCGTGCGAGCTGCCGGTGCTGGACCTCGAGACCGATCCCGACGCCCGCAAGATCGTCACGGAGGCCTGTTTCGAGGCGCTCGACTCGGACGGCTCCGACGCCGTCGTGCTCGGGTGTGCCGGCATGGCCGACCTGTGCGCACACATCTCCGAGGAGCTCGGCGCCCCGGTCGTGGACGGGGTGGCCGCGGCGACGTTGTTCGTCCAGTCCCTGGTCACGCTGGGTCTGCGCACCGGCAAACGGGGCGAGTTCGCCGTCCCGCCGGCGAAGCCGTACGCGGGCCTGCTGGCGCCGTTCGCTAGAGCTCGAACCGCACGCCCGTGAGCTTCTCCGACAGCTCCCACAGTTGCCGGGCGGTGTCCGGATCTCCGGCGCGGCGGCTGTAGGCGGCCACGGTCGGCGGGCCGTACAGCTCGAAGAAGCGGTCCGGCCCGATGTAGCCGCCGGTCACCTCGGGATCGGCGGCGGCCACCACCACGGATTCGGCGCCCTGGGCCGGGGTGCGCTCGAGCACTCTCTTCCCGAGGCGGAACAACTGGTCGAACCACGTTCCGGTGTGCGTGCCGACGTCGGTGGCCGCGTAGCCCGGATGCGCGGCCACCGCCCGCAGCGGCGATCCGGCGGCCGCCAGCCGGCGCCCGAGCTCGAGGCTGAACATCAGGTTCGCCAGCTTGGATTCCGCGTAGGCCAGCGAGCGGCTGTAGTGCCGGCGGCGCTCCCAGTTCAGGTCGTCGAGATGGATGCGCCCGAACCGGTGACTCATGCTCGAGACGGTGACCACGCGGTCGGTGAGCCGATCGAGCAGCAGCCCGGTCAGCGCGAAGTGCCCGAGGTGGTTGGTGCCCATCTGCATCTCGAAGCCGTCCACCGTGCGGCTCAGCGGCACACCCATCACGCCGGCGTTGTTGACGAGCACGTCGACGGTCTCGATGCCCGACGCGAACTCCCGCACCGACGCCAGGTCGGCGAGATCGAGCCGGCGCACCTGCGCGTGCGGGCCGATATCCCGCGCGACCGCCTCGCCCCTGGCCACGTTCCGGCACGCGAGCACCACGTCGGCACCGGCGGCACCGAGCGCCCGGGCGGTGGCCGCACCGAGGCCGCTGTTCGCGCCGGTCACCACGAAGGTGCGGCCCCGCAGGGTGCCGGGTGCCGGCGGGGAGAACCGTTCAGGCACCGATGGAGAACTTCATCATGGGCAGCATCGCCCACAGCTGGTCCTGCCAGTAACCCCACGTGTGGGTGCCGGCGGCCGGGAAGTCGAAGTGGGCGGAGTTGATGCCCAGGGTCGCCAACCGCACCTGGAACGCGCGGTTCTGCGCCAGGGCGAGCGCCTCGAGTCCCATCGCGTTACCCGTGTTGAACACCCCGATCGCGGAGTTCGGCCGGTCGTGCTGGCCGGGCAGGCCGCTGCCCGCGGAGATCCACATCGGCAGCCCCCGCATGCTGGGCGCGGCGACGAACGGGTCGTTGCGCAGCCACGCCGAGTTCCACGGCGGGCCCCACATCGAGTCGGCGTTGTAGCCGCCGGAGTCGATCATCGCGAGGCGGATCGCCTCCCGCATACCGGGCGCGGACAGGTTCAGGTAACCGGACATGGAACCGGCGAAGCGGAACTGGTCGCGGTGGTAGGCCGCGAGGATCAGCGCCGCGTTGCCTCCCATCGACAGGCCCACGATCGCGTTGCTGGAACGGTCGATGCCGTACGTACCGGCCAGGAAGTCCGGCAGGTTCTGGGTGAGGAAGGACTCCCACTTGTAGGTGTAGCGCTGGCCGTTGAGGTTGCTCGGCGCGTACCAGTCCGTGTAGAAGCTGGACTGGCCGCCGACCGGCATCACCACGTTGACGCCGTGATCCGACAGCCACGCGGCGTTCGTCTCGTGCTCCCAGCCGCTCACGTCGTTGGTGGCGCGCAGGCCGTCGAGCAGGTACATGGCCTTGTTGCTGCCGTTGTTCGCCAGCCAGATGCGGACCTTGATCTGGCCGACCCCGCCCGGCGCCGGCACCCAGTGTTCCCGCAGGCGGGAGTAGGGGTCCGCCGAGGCGGTGCCCGCGCCGGCGAAGGCCACCGCGAGCGGCAGCACGAGCGCCGCGATCAGGAATCGGACGAGCGCCCGAACCCCCCGGCGTCCGGCCTTGGTTCTGGAAGTATGAGTCACACCAGGCTCCATCAGCACATCTGTAGCAACAACAACTGTGGCCCCGACAGTTACGCAACAACACGGTAGAGGTCCACGTCGGCCTGTACGAGGCTTGCACATAATCGTTATCGAGCAAAGCCGAACCGAAAGGCAGGCGCAATGAGCAGCGACCTCGGCAGGCGGCCGGTCACCGTCGGAATCGACGGCTCCGACGCCGCGAAACAGGCTGCGACCTGGTCCGCAGCCGTCGCCGCGCGGCTCGGCACGAACCTGCAGCTCGTCCATTCGCTGCCGGGCCCCCGGAATTATTTCAGTGACGCCGCGCTGCGCGCGCGGACCGAATACACCCAGCGCCTCGCCGAAATCGGCCGTGAACTGCTCGACGACACCGCGGCGGCGCTGCACCGGCGGCACCCGGATCTCGAGGTGGTCACAACCGTCCATGACGGCCCACCCGACCTGGCGCTGCTCGAACACGGCGACCGCAGCCGGATGCTCGTGCTCGGAGCCACCGGCACGGGTGCGCTCGGTTCGCTGCTCACCGGCTCCACCGCGCTGCGGGTCGCCAACCGGTCCACCTGCCCGGTCGTGCTCTGGCGGGGCGATCCGGTCCCCGAACCGGGCACGGACCGCCGGCCGGTGCTGGTCGGCATCGACGGCAGCGAGGACGCCGGCCCGGTGGTCACCGCCGCGTTCGACATGGCCGCGGCGCTCGGGGTCGGCGTCCTCGCCGCGCACGCGTGGGGTGCCGGGGAGGTGGCGGGCCGCACCTCGGCGCTCGAACTGATCGACTGGGCAGTCGTCGAGGCCGAGGAGACGGCGTTGCTGTCCGAGTGCATCGCCGGGCAGCGCGAGCGGTACCCGGACGTGCCGGTCACCGAGATCGTCGAGCAGATCGGCGCCCGGCACCTGCTGCTGCGGCTGGCGACGCACGCTCAGTTGAGCGTCGTCGGCAGCCACGGCCGGGGACTGCTCGGCGGCCTGCTCCTGGGCTCGACGAGTCAGGCGCTGCTGCACCACGCGCCGTGCCCGACCATGATCTGCCGTCCGGGGGTGTGACGATGCTGCGCGGATCGATCCGGCTCGGCCGGGTCACGGGGATAGAGATCCGGGCCCACTGGTCGCTGCTCGCGACGCTCGGGCTGCTGTCGTGGCTGCTTGCCGGGGCGATCCTGCCCGCCCGGATCAGCGGTCCGAGCCCCGCACAGTTCTGGATCGCGGGCGTCGCCGCGGCGGTGGGCCTGCTGGTGTCGCTGCTCGCCCACGAACTTGCGCACTCGGTGGTGGCGGGCCGCTACGGAGTCGGGGTGGACGGGATCACGCTGTGGCTGCTCGGCGGCGTCTCCGAGCTGCGCGACGAACCCCCGAACCCGAAAGCCGATCTGCGTATCGCGCTGGCCGGACCGCTCACGAGCGTCGGGATCGGCGTCGTCGCGCTGGCGGCGGCCTCGTTCCTCGGCCCGCCCGTCCCGGAGCTGGTGACCGCGACGATCGGCTGGCTCGGCGCGACCAACCTGGTGCTGGCCGTGTTCAACCTGTTGCCGGGTGCGCCGCTGGACGGCGGACGGGTCGTGCGGGCGGTGCTGTGGCGCCGCACCGGCGACCGCCTCGCGGCCGCGAGCGGCGCCGCGCGCTCCGGCCGCGCGGTGGGGCTGGCGCTGATCCTGCTCGGCGCCGCCGAGACGCTCGCCCTCGGCAGCGCGGGCGGCCTGTGGCTGATGCTCCTCGGCTGGTTCCTGCGGACCGCGGCCAACGCCGAGCTCGCGAACGCGTCGCTGCGGCATCAGCTCGGCGACACCCGGGTCGG
>NZ_PCZU01000104.1:0-4420 GCF_002887785.1 Rhodococcus sp. ENV425 | reverse complement strand
CGGCGTCGCGACGGCGGCGCGCGGAACCGAGTCGTTCGACGACCGCCGCCGGCCCGGAGCCGGGCGTGAGGACCGGCCGTCGCACGTGCGCGGCCGCGCGGGCGAACGCGGCCCCGGCATCCTCGAGTCTTTCGGTCCGATCGAGCACGACGACGAGGCGTTCGTCGTCGCGTGTGACGAGCGCCGCCGGATCGGCGGAGCGGACGAGTGCCGCCAGATCGGCGGGGTGGACCCGCGCCGCGAGCACGAGGAGGACGACATCCGCGTCGAGGACCGGTTCGGGCCGGTCCGGCGAGTCGAGCTCCACGGTGTCGACCAGTGCCGACGCCGCGACCGCCGCCTCGACGGCTGCGCGGAGCGCGGGACGGACGGCGCCGCCGCGACCCGCGATCTGCACCCGCAGCGGGGCGTCGTGCCGGTCGAGGGCGCGCTGCACCTGTCGGCCGGCCCGGGCGTCGAACCGGCCGATGTCCTCGACGATCTGCCGCCACCGAGCGTGCGCGGTCCCTGCATCCCCCACCATGACCACCCCCGTGTGTCGCCGCCGATTCTGGCAGAGGCTGCCGTCGACGGCAGCGGCCCGGGGGCACCCTGAGAAAACCCGGCACCCTGAGAAAACACTGTGGTCACTTCAGTCCCTCCTGCCACACACCCTCCCGATACGCGACAATGGTCGGGTGAACGACGCCGATCTGGACACGACCGAGACGCTGGAGCAGCGCCCGACCCGAGGAAACCGTCTGTACCCGCGGGTGACGAGTTTCCGCTCGCGGCGGGGCGCGCTGACGCTCCCGCAGCAGGAGTCGTGGGACCGCTGCTGGCCCGAGCTGGGCCGCGACGTCGGCGACGACCGGCTCGACGTCGACGCCTGGTTCGGCCGCTCGGCGCCGGTCGTCCTGGAGATCGGCTCCGGCACCGGAACGGCCGCGGTGACGATGGCCCGGACCGAACCGCACGTGAACCTCATCGCCGTCGAGGTCTACAAGCCCGGCATCGCGCAGACGCTGCAGCAGATCGAACGGACCTACGACACCGACACGCCGATCCGGAACCTGCGGATCCTGCGCGGCGACGCGGTCGAGGTACTCGAGCACATGGTGGCCCCCGAGTCGCTGACCGGGGTGCGGGTGTTCTTCCCGGACCCGTGGCCCAAGGCCCGCCACCACAAGCGCCGCCTGCTGCAGCCGCCGACGTTCGCCCTGATCGCGAGCCGGCTGCAGCCGGGCGGCGTGCTGCACGTCGCGACGGACCACGCCGAGTACGCCGAGGCCATCGCCGAGGCGGGCAACGCCGAGCCGTTGCTGACGACGCTCGACTGGGAGTCCCCCATCAGCCACGAGCGCCCCGTCACGAAGTTCGAGGACAAGGCGCAGCGGGTGGGCAGCAGCATCACGGAGCTGGTCTGGGGGAAGATCAGGGCATGAGCGTCCACGAAGAACTGTCCGACGTGTCCGCGGCCCCCACGACGGACGGCACCGAGCGGCACGAGCGGGTGCTGCTCGTGTGGGACGCGCCGAACCTGGACATGGGTCTCGGTGCCATCCTGGGCGGCCGGCCCACCGCCGCCTACCGGCCGCGGTTCGACGCGCTCGGACGGTGGCTGCTCGGCCGCACGTCCGAGCTCTCGCGCACCACGACGGCCACCCTCGACCCCGAGGCGACGGTGTTCACGAACATCGCGCCGGGCAGCGCCGACGTCGTGCGCCCGTGGGTCGAGGCGTTGCGCAACGTCGGCTTCGCGGTGTTCGCCAAGCCGAAGATCGACGAGGACAGCGACGTAGACTCCGACATGTTGCGGCACATCGCGCTGCGACGCAGTGAGGGTCTGGCGGGGGTGATGGTCGCCTCCGCCGACGGGCAGGCGTTCCGGGAACCGCTCGAGGAGATCGCCGCGACCGGCGTGGCGGTGCAGGTCCTCGGTTTCCGCGAGCACGCCAGCTGGGCGGTCACGTCCGAGGTGCTCGACTTCGTCGACCTCGAGGACATCCCGGGGGTGTTCCGTGAGCCGCTGCCACGCGTGAGCCTGGACTCGCTGCCCGACGAGGGCGCCTGGTTGCAGCCGTTCCGACCGCTGTCCGCCCTGCTCGTGGGCCGCAAGAGCGTGGCCGAATAGGAGAGTTTCGTGTTCGACCGCTGGGGAGAGCTCGTCCACCGTGCGCGCTTCACCGTCATCGCGGTGATGGTGGCCGGTCTGCTCGGGCTCGCCGGGTACGGCGCGAGCCTGAACGATCATCTCAGTCAGAGCGGCTGGGACGATCCCGGCTCGGAGTCCGTCGCTGCGGCGAAGCTGGCCGACGGCACCTTCGGCCGCGACACGAACGGCGACGTCCTGGCGTTGTACACGGCGCCGGAGGGCAGGACGGTCGACGATCCGGAGTTCGCGGCGAAGGTCAAGGACAGTCTCAACTCGCTGGTCGCGGACCATCCGGATCAGATCCTGAAGATCAACGGTGCGTACTGGCCGACGAACGGTGCCCCGGCGGTGCCGGCGCTGGCGGACCAGTCGCGGCAGCACGCCGTGGCGTCGGTCGCCATCGCGGGCGACAACGACACCGAGCTGACCAACAACTTCCGCGACGTGAAGGACGAGTTCCTCATCGACGGGGTCGACGTGCAGCTCGCCGGCCTGCAACCGATCTCCGGCGCCCTCAACGACACGATGGCGCAGGACATCAAGCGCATGGAGCTCCTCGCCATCCCGGCGGTCGGAATCCTGCTGTTCTTCGTCTTCGGCGGCGTGATCGCGGCCGCGATGCCGCTGATCACCGGCGGCCTGACGGTCGTCGCCGCGAACGGCATCGTGCGGCTCATCACGAACTTCACCGAGGTCAACTCGTTCGTCGCGCCCGTGGTCTCGCTGATCGGCCTGGGTCTGGCGATCGACTACGGCCTGTTCATGGTGTCCCGGTTCCGCGAGGAACTCGCCGAGGGCTACGCCGCGTCCGCCGCCGTGCGCCGCACGGTGATGACGGCCGGGCGCACCGTGGTGTTCTCCGCCACGATGGTCGTCACCAGCCTCGGCGGCCTGCTGCTGTTCCCGCAGGGCTTCCTCAAGTCCGTCGCGTACGGCGCGATCGCGACGGTGACGCTGGCGGCGATCACCTCGATCACGCTGCTGCCCGCCATGCTCGCCATCCTCGGCCGGAACATCGACAAGTGGGGCTGGTCCCGGTTCGGGCAGATCCAGTCCAACGAGCAGGTCGAGAACAGCATCTGGGGACGGATCACCCGGTGGGTGATGCGCAACCCGCTCAAGGTCACCATCCCCACGGTGATCGGCCTGCTGCTGCTCATCGTGCCGCTGACCGGCATCAAGTTCGGCGGCATCAACGAGACCTACCTGCCGCCCGACCATCCGACGCGGCTCGCCCAGGAACAGTTCGACGAACTGTTCCCCGGCCAGCGCGCGGAGCCGGTGCGCATCGTCGTCCGCGGCGCCGAGGGCGGCGACCTCAACGAGATCATCCAGACGGCCAGCGCGGCCCCCGGCCTGGTGGAGAAGTTCACCATCGAGGGTCCCGCCCGGGACGGCGTCCGCGTCGTCAAGGCCGGGCTCGAGGACCGCAACAACTCCGCCGAGACCATCGACTACCTGCATGCGGGGCAGTGGCCCGACGGCGTGGAGGTGCTCGTCGGCGGCACACCGGCGATCGAACAGGATTCGATCGCCGCGCTGATGAACACGCTGCCGCTGATGGTGACGGTGGTCGTCGTGCTCACGACCCTGCTGATGTTCCTGGCGTTCGGGTCGCTGGTGCTGCCGATCAAGGCGGCGCTGATGAGTGCGCTGGGCCTCGGCGCCACCCTCGGCATCCTGACGTGGATCTTCATCGACGGTCACGGGGCCGGGCCGCTGAACTTCACGCCCGGTCCCATCATGTCGCCGGTGCTCGTGCTGATCATCGCGATCATCTACGGCCTGTCCACCGACTACGAGGTCTTCCTGCTCTCCCGCATGGTCGAGGCCCGCTCGCAGGGGGCGAGCACCACCGAATCCATCCGGATCGGCACGGCGCACACCGGCCGCATCATCACGGCCGCGGCGCTGATCCTGATCGTCGTCACCGGCGCCTTCGGCTTCTCCGAACTGGTGATGATGAAGTACATCGCCTACGGCATGATCGCGGCCCTGATCATCGACGCCACGGTGATCCGCATGCTGCTCGTGCCGGCGACGATGAAACTGCTCGGCGACGACTGCTGGTGGGCACCGGCGTGGATGAAGCGGATCCAGGCCAGGATCGGGCTCGCGGAGCCGATCCTCGACAACGAGCTCATGCCGCAGGATGTGCCGGAGCTGATCACGGTCGGCATGTTCGGTCCGGCGACCGTCGCGGCCACCGGGTCGCACCGCCTGCCCACCGTCGCCGGCGTCGCCACGGACGATCCGATGACGCAGCCGCTGCCGAAGATCGCCGCA
>NZ_PCZU01000103.1:16543-23217 GCF_002887785.1 Rhodococcus sp. ENV425 | reverse complement strand
GCCACGCTCGGTGTCATGGTGCGCGACGAGCGGCGGCCCCCCGTCGCCCCCGGCGACGTCTGGCGTGCGATCGCCGGTCTCGGCGGGCTCTGGGTGCTGGCGGAGGTCGTGCAGCTCGTGCTGCAGGCCGCGGACACCACGAACGTCCCCGTGTCGCGGCTCGGGGTGTCGCGCTTCGCGGAGTACCTCGGCAGTGCGGGCGCCGGCCGGATCGGCGTGGCCGCGCTGCTGTGCGTGCTGGTGTGCACCCTCGTCGCCGCCCTCGCGTATCGCCGGTCGGCGGCGTGGCCCACGGTCCCGGTCCTCGTCGCCGCGGCGCTGGCGCTCATCGCCCGGCCGGTCACCGGCCACATGTCCCAGCAGGCCCTCGGATCGCTGCTCGACGCGGCGCACGCCCTGGCGGCGGCGCTGTGGTTCGGCACGCTCGTCGCGCTGGCCCTGACCGTCCGGTCCCGCGGCGCGTGGGCCCGGCTGCTCCCCCGGTACTCGGTGCTCGCGGTGCGATGCGTCGCCGTGCTCGCCGCGACGGGCGTCGTCGACGCGGCGGTACGGCTCGGCTCGGTCACGGCGCTCGTCGACACCGGATACGGCCGCATCGTGCTGGCCAAGACGCTGACCCTGACGGCACTGCTGGCGCTGGCGTGGTGGTGGCGGCGGACGTGGGTGCCGGCCGCGGCCGCGCACCGGGTCACCGCGGAGGCGTCCCTGCGCAACGCGGTACTCGAGGTCGCCGCGACGTCCGTCGCGTTCGGGCTCGCTGCGGCGCTGGCCACCAGCGCCTGAGCTGGCCCCGCGGCGTCCCGGCGTCTGGATTGCGGGAGTGTGACCGCGCACAATGGGAGGTGTCGAGAAGAGTGCGACGAAACGGACAGGCACAACGGACAGGACGGTTGCCGATGTCCGAATCCGGTGCTGTGACGACCCGCGTCCGGCCGCACCCGGGCCGCCAGTGATGACCACCCGGACCTCCGCACTGCGGGTGGGATCGGCGATGCCCGATCCGCCGTTCGAGTTCTACGAGCGTGGCGGGCCCGTGGGGTTCGACGTCGACCTCACCCGGGCTCTCGCCGGGCACCTCGGGCTGCGGTGGGAATTCGTCCCGCACGAGGGCGACGACTTCGAGACGATCTTCGACGAACTGGCGGCGGGGCGCTTCGACGTCGTCGCCTCCGGCACCACCGTCACCGAGCCGCGCCGCGAGCGGGCCTCGTTCTGCGCGCCGTACTTCGTGTCCGGGCAGTCCCTGGCGGTCGACACCGCCCGTCACCCCGCGGTGCAGGGGGTGGCAGACCTGACGGGCCTGACCGTCGGGGTGCAGCAGGGGAACACCAGCGAACCGGTGGTGAAACGCCTTCTCGCCGAGGGACGGATCGGCGGGATCCGGGTGTACGCGTACCACGAGATCGACCGTGCCCTGGACGAGCTGTCGACCGGCGGGTGCGACGCCTTCATGAAGCTCGGTCCCGTCCTGACGTGGCTGACCCGCGACCGGACGCACGTCGACGTCGTCGAGTACGACATCACCCGCGAGGAGATCGCCCTGGCGGTGCGCCTCGGCGATGCCGCGCTACGCGCCGATCTCGAGGAGGCGCAGCGCGCCCTCACCGCGGACGGCACGCTCGGCGCGCTGGTCTCACGATGGCTCTCCCCCGCTCGGGGCGACGGCACGTCGTCCTCCTGACGCACCGCGAAGCGATGCCGGCCGGGTGCGGCGGACGAGCAGAACGACCGCCAGCACCGCGACCCACAGCACGAACGCACCGAACATCACGCGTTCGACCGCGCCCATACCGGGGGTCGGCTCGGCGGCGGCGACCGCCGGCACGTACCGGCCCGTCCATGCTCCGAACGCCAGGATCGTCGCGACCGTGACCGCCGAGTACACCCGGAACCAGGTTCCGAAGGCAGCGGCCGCGAACCCGATCATCGCGCACCACAGCGAGACCGTGACCGCGCTGAGAACCAGGTGCATGGTGTCGCCGAGCGGCATGGCGGCCCCGGCCTCGATGTCCTCACGTCCGGTCATCGGAAACGGCAGCCACAGGGGTCCCACGAATCCATAGGCCACCAGGAGAACTCCCGCGATGCGCAGGGGGCGGACGCCGCGGCCCGTCCGCCACACGCCGATCCCGAAGGCGACGATCAGCACGTCGTACACGAATCCCACAGCGGTCAGGGGTGCCCGGGTCGGCGCGCCGACCGACGTCAGCTCGCTGATCGCCTGATCGAACCGGCTGTAGCCGTCGTAGAGCGCAGCCGCGAGTATCTCGTGCGCAACCACGTACAACAGCGACGACACGACCCCGCAGGCGAGCAGCACCGTCGACGCCGTGCTCGGACGGTGCGCCCCGTCGCGCCGGGCCTGGGATGTGTGCGGAGCAGGGGTGGACACCGTCGACCTCCCCGGACGCCGACTCGGCGGTGCGGGCGCCCGATGGGTCCAGCATGATCCGGCCGGGGAGGCGACGCCAGAGACCTTCGGCCCCGATCCCCGCGGAGTGTGAGCTATCCGTCGCCCGTATCCCCCGCCACGGCCGGTGCCGCATGCCACGCTGACGCACCGAGCCACGGACGCGCCGGGGCGGAAGGGACGAGGGTGTATCGGAAGATCGAACTGCGGGGCCGGCAGGGCTTCGAGGCGATGGCCTCCGATGCCGGGAACCGCACCGAGCTGTCCGTCCCCGACGTGACGCAGTTCCGGTTCCGGATGGAGATCTGCAACGTCGGGGCGATCAGTGTCGGCCGGGTGCAGATGTCACCGCATCGTGCTCTGGCCGGCGTCGTCGAGGACGGCGAGGTCGCGAACCTGTTCCTGATGCTCACCGGCGAGCGGGTGGTCGACGACGGCACCACCCGGGTACACGTCAAGAGCGGCCGGATCGTCCTGCAGGTCGGGTGGAATCGATACGAGGCCGCGGATGCGGACGGCTCGGACCTGCTCCTGGTGCGCATTCCCCGGCACCGGCTCGAGGAACGCGGACTCGATCTCGAGGAGACGGCCGTGACGTTCGGGCCGGCCAAGCCCACCATGTCGACGCACGCGCTCAACGCGGTGGGAATGGCCATGCTCCGCGAACGCGGTCGTCACAACACCACCGCGGCCCCGCGCGGCGTGGAGAACGCCCTGATCGAGCTCGTGGTGGGGCTGCACCACGAATCGCTCGGCTACGGCGCCGATTCCGGCGAACTGTGCGGCAGCGCGTACACCCGCGCCCTCACCCTCGTCCGGGCCCATCACAGCGACCCGAGGCTGACTCCGACCGTGATCGCGGAGCGGCTGCAGATGTCGTTGCGGAGCCTGCAGCGCGCCTTCGCGGCCCACGACACCACGGTCGCGTCCCAGATCCGGCGACTGCGCGCGCACCGCGCCGCAGTGCTCCTCCAGGAACCCGCCTATGCCCGCACCACGGTCGCCGAGATCGCGGCGATCGCCGGTTTCGCGTCCAGCGCCGAGCTGCGTCGCGCCCTTCGCGCGGTGCGCGGCGTGAGCCCGAGTGAGTTGCGACCGCACTGAGCTCGACCACACCGGGCTCGACCGCACCGGGCTCGACCGCACCGGGCTGCGACCACGCTGGACCTCGACCCGCACCCCGGAACAATCGTGGTGCATTTCGCGTCACCACGGTGCATTCTGCGCCGCCGTGTTCCGGTGCCCGGCGAAGACCGTGTACCTGTTTGCGTCCGGGTGTCCTTTCCGTCCGTTTCCCGGGCACCTCCGAACCGTGAAAGGCGTGTGCGTGATGCTGGATTCGTTGTGGGACCTGTTGTGGTACACCCTGGTCGTCTTCGCGTTCGTCGCGTACCTGCTGATCCTGTTCCAGGTGCTGACGGATCTGTTCCGTGACCGTTCCACGTCCGCCGTGGTCAAGGTCGTGTGGATCATCTTCCTGGTCGTCCTCCCGTACCTGACCGCCTTCGTCTACCTGCTGGTGCGAGGCCGCGGCATGTCCGAGCGGCACGCGGCCGCCCACGAGGCGGCCCAGCACGCGGCCGACGACTACATCCGCAAGGTGGCCGGACGATCCCCGGCGGCCGAGATCGCCGAGGCCCAGGCACTGCTCGAGGCCGGGACGATCACCGGCGACGAGTTCGACCGGCTCAAGGCCAAGGCCCTGCGCTGACTACCACCGCTGACGTCGAGCCCGGCCGGGTGGTCACGCCGCGCGCTCGGCTGCTCGGCTACGGGCGCCGGTTCCACCCGATCGGTCTGGGCTTCGCGCTGGTGTTCTTCGTCTGGTCGATGACACCGTCGTTGCTGCCGCGGGTGTGGTATCTGCAGGGCGTGGCGTCGGGGCTGAGCCTGGTGACCGGCTACGGGATCGGCTGTCTGCTCGCCTGGGTGGTCCGGCGCTGCGGCGTCGATCCGCAGTGGTCGGAGCGGACCCGCCGGGTCGGCTGGTGGATTCTGGCCGGGGCGGCGCTGGTGCTGGTGCCGGTGTTCCTCGTGCTGGGGTCGTGGTGGCAGCAGATCATCCGGGACCTGGTGGGGGTGCCGCGGGCCCAGCGCTCGTTCTATCTGCTGGTGCTGCTGATCGCCCTGGTCGTCGCGCCGGCGCTGCTGGCGATCGGCCGGGGCCTGCGTGCGGGCACGAACCGGTTGACCCGGCTGGGCCGGCGGTACGTGCCCGGACCCGTCGCCCGGCTCGGGGCGGTGACCCTCGTGGTGCTCCTGAGCGTGTTCGTGCTCGACGGCGCCGTCCACCGGGGTGTGCTGGGCGTGGCGGAACGCTCGTCCGAGGTGGCCGATCAGGGCACCGCACCGGGTGTGGTGCAGCCCGGGCTGCCGGAACGGTCCGGATCGCCGGCCTCGAACGAGGCGTGGGACACCCTGGGCCGGGAGGGCCGCACCTTCGTCGCGGGCGGGCCGAGCGCCGAGCAGATCGAGACCGTCACCGGGGCGCCGGCGCGCACCCCGATCCGGGTCTATGCCGGCCGCGAATCCGCCGACACGGTCGAGGGCATCGCGGACCGGGTCGTCGCCGAGCTCGAGCGCACCGACGCATTCGACCGCCGGGTGCTGGCGGTGGTGACCACCACCGGCCGCGGCTGGGTCAACGCGAACGTCGCCGGGGCCTTCGAATACGTCGCCGGCGGGGATTCGGCGATCGCGGCCATGCAGTACTCGTTCCTGCCCAGCGCGTTGTCGTTCGTCGCCGACCGGGAGACGCCCCGGCTGGCGGGGCGGGCGCTGTTCGAGGCGGTGTATGCGGCGTGGTCGGCGCGGCCCGAGCCGGAGCGGCCGACGCTGGTGGTGTTCGGCGAGAGCCTGGGCTCGTACGGCGGTCAGGCGGCGTTCGCGTCGGGGCCGGACCTGGTCGCCCGGACCGACGGGGCGCTGCTGGTGGGTACCCCGAACTTCGCGCAGCCGTGGGGGGAGATCACCGCGGACCGCGACCCGGGGTCGCTCGAGCGGCTGCCGGTGGTCGACGCCGGCCGCCACATCCGGTTCGCGTCCCGCCCGGACGATGCGGACCTGCCCGGGCCGTGGCAGTTTCCGCGGGTGGTGTTCTGGCAGCACGCGAGCGATCCGATCACCTGGTGGTCGTTCGAGCTGTTGCTGCGGGAGCCGGACTGGTTGCGGGAGCCGCTCGACCCGGATGTGGATCCGGGCATGCGGTGGCTGCCCTTCGGCACGTTCTGGCAGGTCACGCTCGACATGGTGTTCTCCGCCGACGTCCCGTCCGGGTTCGGCCACGCGTACGGGCCGGAGGCCGCGCAGTTGTGGGCGGACATCCTCGCCCCCGACGGCTGGGACGAAGCGGCCACCCACCGGGTGCAGAACGCCCTCGCCGGGACGGCGTCCGACGACTGAACCGCTGTGGGTACCGAACAGCTGTAGGTTCTGGACAGCTGTAGGTACTACAGCGCCCCGGCGGCCACCCGCAGATCGGCGACCAGCCCGGCGAGGGCCTCGTCCCGCTGCTCCGCCGGTCCGCGCAGGATCGCCGACGGGTGGATCGTGGCGACGACGGCCGGAGCGGACGGAATCTGCACCTCCCCGTCGACGTGCAGGATCTCCCCCCGGTGCGCGGTCACCCGGAACGACGGGCCGAGCAGCGACTGGGCCGCGGTGGCGCCGAGGCACACGAGCACCTCGGGCTGCACGGCCCGCAGTTCGGCGACCAACCAAGGCCGGCACGCGACGATCTCGCCGCGTGCCGGTTTCTTGTGGATGCGACGCCCGCCGGCGGCCCGCTCGAACTTGAAGTGCTTGACCGCGTTGGTCACGTACACCTCGCCGCGGTCGATCCCCGCCTCCTCGAGGGCCCGGTCGAGCAGCCGCCCGGCCGGGCCGACGAACGGCTCCCCGGCCCGGTCCTCCTGATCGCCGGGCTGCTCGCCGACGAGCACGAGCCGGGCCGTGGCCGGGCCGGCGCCGAACACGGTGCGTTCGGCGTTCCGGTACAGCTCGCATCCGCGGCAGCCGCCCGCCGCGGCCGCGAGCTCGGCCAGGTCGGTGGTCTCCGGCACGAACTCCTCGGCGCCCGGTTGCCTGCTCACCGCCACCTCCCTTCGGTGACGGACGGGTACCCACCGGCGCTCAGGACATGCGCAGCCGCGACACCCAGGCCCGTGTGTCGGCGGGATCGATGACGTCGTCGAGTTCGAAGATCGTCGCGGCCTGCAGGGCCTTGCCGTGCTGGTAGGCGGCGGCGACGAGCTGCGCGAACAGC
>NZ_PCZU01000103.1:0-16484 GCF_002887785.1 Rhodococcus sp. ENV425 | reverse complement strand
CCCGCCGATCTCGCCGGTGGGCCACGCCACGGTGAACTCGGGTGCGTGGAAGGACCCGCCGGCCATGGCCATGGCGCCGAGGCCGTAACCCTTGCGCAGGATGATCGTGCCGAACGGGACGGTCAGGCGCGCACCGGCGACGAACAGCCGGCCGAACCGGCGCACCGTGGCCTCCTTCTCCGACTCGGGTCCGACCATGAATCCCGGTGTGTCGCAGAGGCTCACGACGGGCAGGCGGTGCGCCTGGCACAGCTCGAGGAAGTCGGCGGCCTTGTCCGCGGCCTCGGCGTCGATCGCGCCGCCGAGGTGGTGGCTGCTGTTGGCGAGCACCCCGTACGCCGCGCCCTCGACGCGGACGAGGGCGGTGACGATGCCGACACCGTAGTCGCCGCGCAGTTCGAGCACGGAACCGACGTCGGCGATCGCATCGATCGCCGCGCGCACGTCGTAGGCGCGCAACCGGTTCTCGGGAACGACGTGGCGCGCCAGCCGCGGGTCCGGGGCCGCCCACTCGCCGGCGGCGGCGGTGAAGTAGCCGAGGTACTGCCGGGCCAGTTCGACGGCGTGCGCCTCGTCGCGTGCGGCGAGGTGCACGACGCCGTTGCGGCGCTGCACGTCGATCGGGCCGATGTCCTCGGGCCGGTACACGCCGAGCCCGCCGCCCTCGATCATCGCGGGCCCGCCCATGCCGATGTTGGTGTCGGGAGTGGCGATCAGCACGTCGCACACGCCGGCGAGGGCGGCGTTGCCGGCGAAGCACCGCCCGGAGACCACCGCGACGGTGGGGACGCGCCCGCGCAGGGCGGCCATCGCGCGGAACGTCGACAGCTCCAAGCCCTGTCCGGGTCCGGCGTCGACGTCTCCGGGCCGTCCGCCGCCGCCCTCGGCGAACAACACGAGCGGCACCTCGCGGCGGGCGGCGAGGGCGAGCAGCCGGTCGGTCTTGCTGTGGTTGCGCATGCCCTGTGTGCCGGCGAGGACGGTGTAGTCGTAGGAGAGCACCACCGATTCGGCACCGTCGATACGGGCGAGACCGCCGACGAGCCCGTCGGCGGGGGTGTTGGCGATCAGGTCCTCCTCGCTGCGCCGGCTGCGCTGCGCGGCGAGCACGAGCGGCCCGTACTCGACGAAGGTGCCGTCGTCGACGAGGTCGGCGATGTTCTCCCGCGCGGTGCGACGGCCCGTCCGGTGCCGCTTGGCGACCGCGTCGGGCCGGGCGGCGTCGAGGGTGCGGGCGTGCCGGTTCCGGATCTCGGTGAGGTCGTCGCGCACGGCGTCGAGGTCCCGCTCACCCCCGTCGCCGGTGGCCGCGTCGCCGGACCCGGCGCGCACCACGGCGAGCACCTCCCCCGGCTGCACGGTCTGCCCCGGCCGCACCAGCAGGCGCACCACGGTCGCCGGTCCGGAGGCGGACACCACGTGCTGCATCTTCATCGCCTCGAGCACCGCGACGGGTGCGCCCGGCGCGAGCGCGTCGCCGTCGGCGGCGGTCTCGACGACGGTGCCGACCATGTCGGCGCGCACCGCCTCCTCCCCCGCGTGCAGTTCCGGCGCGACGGCCGGTGCGCCGTCGGGGCCGGCGACGGCGAGGTCGGCGATCCGTTCGTCCAGCCACGACGTGTGCACGTCGGATGCCGCGAAGTCCTTGTCGCGCAGGATGTTCTGCAGAAACTCGGCATTGGTGGCGACACCCTCGACGAGCAGGTCGCCGAGCGCCGCGTCCGTCTTGCGCAGCGCCGCCGCGAAGTCGTCGATGCGGGTGTGGGTGATCACCTTGGCCAGCAACGAGTCGTAGCGCGGGCTGGTCGTCAGCCCGGGACGGCCGTAGGTGTCGACGCGGACGCCCGGCCCGGTGGGCGGCGTGAACACGGTGAGCGTGCCGGAGGCGGGTACGGCCCGGCCGTCGGGGCGCATCGTCTCGGTGTTGACGCGAGCCTGGACGGCGATGCCCCTCGCGGCGGCGGGCTCGCCGCGCACGCCGGCGCCGTCGGCGGTGACGCCGCCGGGCAGGCCGAGTTCGTCGAACCGGGCACCGCGGGCGATCGCGATCTGCGTCGCGGCCAGGTCGACGCCGGTGACCTCCTCGGTGACCGTGTGCTCCACCTGGATCCGGGGGTTCACCTCGAGGAACACCGCGTCGTCGCCGGCGACGAGGAACTCGACGGTGGCCAGACCCCGATAGCCCACCGATGCGCACAGCCGCGCCGCGGCCTCGTGCAGCGCGCGGCGCACCGTCGCGCCGAGCCGTTGCGCCGGAGCGATTTCCACGAGCTTCTGGTGGCGTCGCTGCACGCTGCAGTCCCGGTCACCGAGCGCGAGGGCCCGCACCCCGCCCGCGCCGTCGGGGGCCGCGACGACCTGCACCTCGATGTGCCGGGCCCGAGCGCACAAGGCCTCGGCGAACAGCGCGCCGTTGCCGAAACCCAACTCCGCCTCGGCCGTACACGCGCGGAAGGCGTCGTCGAGGTCCGCGGCGTCGCGCACGATCCGCATGCCGCGGCCGCCCCCGCCGGCGAGCGCCTTCAGGACGATGCCGCCGGGGTGGGCGGCGAGGAAGTCGCGGGCTGCGCCGGCCGTGACGCCCCCGTCGGTGGCGGGCAGCACGGGCACCTGTGCGGCGACGGCGGTGCGGCGGGCGGCGGCCTTGTCGCCGAAGATCCGCAGCACCTGCGGCTCGGGTCCGACGAACGTCACCCCGGCCGCGGCGCACGCTTCGGCGAATTCGGCGTTCTCGCTGAGGAATCCGTATCCGGGGTGAACGAGGGTGCAGCCGGTCTCGGCGGCGGCGCGCAGCAGCGCCTGCCCGTCGAGGTAGGCGGCCGGTCCGGCACCGGTCAGCGCGACGGCGCGGGTGGCGGCGGCGACGTGCGGGCTGTCCGCGTCGTCCTCGGCATACACGGCGACGGTGTCGAGGCCGAGTTCGGTGGCGGAACGGATGACCCGCAGGGCGATCTCGCCGCGGTTGGCTACGAGCAGCATGGGTGTCGGGGGTCCTGTCGGTCGGGGCCGGTCAGCGGAAGCCGATGAGCCGTTCGGACATCGCGATCATGTCGTCGATGAAGGACTGCTGTTCCTGTCTCGAGGCGCCGAGCAGGCGCAGGGCGCCGGCGCGTTGCGCGTCGGCGAGGGTGCGGGCGATGCGTTCGGGTGGCGCGCACGGGAGCACCTCGCCGGTGGCGTTGATGCGTTCGACGAACCGCACGTAGCGGCCCACGAGGCGTTCGCGCACGCTCTCCCACTCGGCGCCGACCTCGTCGTCGAGGCGGGCGCGGTGTTCGATCAGCTCGAGGATGCGGCCGTTGACATAGACGGACTCGATGAAGGCGCGGGTGGTGGTGCGCAGCACCCGGCGCAGGTCGTCCACCGCCTGCCCCTCCATGTGCTGGGCGTCGAGGAACTGCCGGCACACGAGGGTGGCGAGCGCGCGGAACACCTCCTCCTTGGAGGAGAAGTACGCGTAGAAGGTGGCGCGGGAGACGTCGGCGCGGCCGGTGATCACCGCGACGGTGGTGCGCTCGTAGCCGAGTTCGCCGAAGCAGTCGCGGGCGGTCTCGAGCAGGGCCCGCCGGCGCGGGCCGTCGCTGTCCCGCCGCGCGGACCGGGCCCGTTCCTGGGCTTCGCTCGTCGTCACCCGCACAGCATGCGTTGACGTTGACGTCAATGTCAACGGCGGACGTCGCACTCGTGTCGCTCCGCGCCGCCGGGCGGGCGCGGACTCAGGACCCGCTGCGGCCCTCGGGGTGGGACGGGGACGATCCGGGCGAGCTCACCGGCCGGGGCCAGGGGTGCCCCGCCAGACGCTCGAGGTCGGTGTCGAACCGTTCGAGCCAGCGGGCGAACTCGGCGACCTCGGCGGGATCCCAGTCGACCAGCACCCGCTCGAGCCCGGCGACGGAGCGGGCGCGCTCGTCGTCGAGGCGACGGACACCCTCCGCGGTGATGCGGAACTTGCGCGCGATGCCCCCTCGGGGTCGGGGATGCGCTCGGCGAGAGCTGCGCCGGCCGCATCCGCTCGCGGACCTGCGGGCCACCGCCCGGCCCCCGGTGCTGCCGACCAACGCCGCCTCGGTCGTGGTGGGATTCGGGATGTACGCGCAGTCGCTCATCGTGCCGCAGCTGCTGCAGCTGCCCGCCGAGACCGGCTACGGCCTGGGCCGGTCGATGCCGGCCATGGGACTGTGGATGGCACCGGGCGGCCTGGTGATGATGGCCGTCTCACCGATCGGCGGAAGATTGTCCGCGACCCGCGGCCCGAAGGTCACCCTGTTGATCGGATGCCTGGTCATCGCCGCCGGCTACGGGGTGTCCCTGCTGCTCATGGGCTCGACGTGGGGCTTGATGCTCGTCGTCTGCATCTGCAGCGCCGGTGTCGGCTTCGCCTACGGGGCCGTGCCCGCGCTGATCATGGGTGCGGTGCCCCAGTCCGCCACGGCGTCGGCGAACAGCGTCAACTCCCTGATGCGCGCAGTGGGCACCTCGGTGTCGGCGGCGGTGGTCGGCGTGGTCCTGTCGCAGATGAGCGTGCCGGTCGGCGGCTACAGCCTGCCGACCGAGGGCGGGTTCCGCACCGGGATGCTCATCGGCTGCGGTGTCGCCCTCGTCGCCGCCGCCGTCACCCTCGCCATCCCCGTCGCCCGGCGGCCGAGCCTCGAACCGGTGCGCGAGCCCGCCGCGGCCCGGGTGTGAGCCGACCCGGTTTACGCAACACGGGTGTTCTCGAAATACACCGCACACCAACGAAATCCGCTCGGCCACTACCCTGTTCGCACCCCCGCCGCACCACTACCATGGTCTGCATCCCATAGTGGACAACCGTCCTCCGGAAGGATCGATCATGACCACGATGGAAATGCCGCACGTCACCGAGTGCAGCGTCGGCACCTGCTCCTACAACCACGACGGCTGCCACGCCTACGCCATCAACGTCGCCGGGCACAACGGCAGCGCCGACTGCGAGACGTTCATCCCGCTGTCGACCAAGGGCGGCCTGGACACCGTCACCAGCAGCATGGTCGGCGCCTGCCAGCGCGCCGACTGCGTGCACAACCAGGATCTCGAGTGCACCGCGAGCGAGATCCGCGTGGGCGGCACCGGCAGCGGAGAGCACGCGGCCAACTGCCTGACCTACCGAGCCCGGTAGGTTCCGCCGACCTCACCACCGCGGCCGCATCAACGCGCGCACCGCGTCCGTCAACGCGGCCGCCGACAGCTCGGGACTGATCGCGCGCTGCAGGCCCAGGCCGATGCCGAGCCCGAGCAGCATGGCCGACGCCTGCCCGGGATCCATCGTGGGCGTGACGTCGTACCGGTCGGCGAGCGAGCGGATCAGCTCGGCGATGAGCGTGCGCACCCCTTCGGCACCCGCCGCGATGCGGGACCGGATCGCCTCGTTGTGCCGGGAGCGCACCGAGAACTCGATCTCGAGCAGGGTCCAGCGCCGGTCGCCGATGGTGCGCTCGGCCCACGCCCCGAACGCGGTCACCACGTCGTCGAGCGACGCACCGGCCGCGAGCGTCGCGGCGATCTCGCCCATGCGCTCGGCCCGGATCCGGTCGAGCACCGCGAAGCACAACTCGTCCTTGTTGCGGAAGTTGGAGTACACCGCGCCCTTGGAATAACCGGCGTCCTCGGCGATCTGGTCGAGGGACGCCGCGGCGTAGCCGCGCTCGAGGAAGTGCTCGGCCGCCGTGGCGAGCAGATCCTCACGGGTGCGTGCCTGGGTCTCCTGGCGGGTCGGTCGTGCCACGACTCGACGGTACCGGAGCGGCCGAAGTTCGGATACTGTGGTTATCCGGATACCAACGGTATCCGGATGGGATCACCGGAAACGAGGGGACGACGCGATGGACGAATACCGAGTGGTGGTGATCGGCGCCGGGATCTCCGGCATCGGCGCGGCGATCGCGCTGCGACGGCGCGGGATCACCGACTTCGTCGTCCTCGAGAAGGCCGGGACCCTCGGCGGCACGTGGCGCGCCAACACGTACCCCGGATGCGCCTGCGACGTGCCCTCGCTGCTGTACTCGTACTCCTTCGCCCGGAACCGGGACTGGAGCCGAATCTTTGCCGGGCAGAACGAGATCCGCGACTACATCGAGCACACCGCCGACGCCCGCGGCGTGAGGTCCCACGTCCGGTTCGGGATCGAGATGCTGCGCGCGGACTGGGACCCGATCGACGCGCGCTGGACCCTCGAGACCACCGGCGGGACCGTGCGGGCGCGGTTCCTCGTCGCCGCCGCGGGACCGTGGAACGAACCGCTCGTACCCGACATCCCCGGTCTGTCGCAGTTCCCCGGCGAGGTGTTCCACTCGGCGCGCTGGAACCACGACTACGACCTGCGCGGCAAGCGCGTGGCCGTCGTCGGCACCGGAGCCTCGGCCGTCCAGTTCGTCCCCGAGATCGCGCCGGACGTCGCGCGGCTGCACCTGTACCAGCGAACGGCGCAGTGGGTGCTGCCCAAGCCCGACCGCCGGCTGTCGGGGTTCGAGCGCCGGCTGCTCGCCCGCGTCCCGGGCGCGCGACGACTCGTCGAGGCGATCGAGTACGCGCTCATGGAGGCCCTCGGCCTCGGCTTCCGGCACCCGTGGCTCATGCGGCAACTGCAGTGGATCGGCCGCGCCCAGCTGCGGGCGCAGGTCCGCGACCCGCGGCTGCGCCGCACCCTGACCCCCGACTACACCCTGGGCTGCAAGCGGCTGCTCATGTCGAACACCTACTACCCCGCCCTCACCCGCCCCCACGTCGAGGTCCACCCGAGCGCGGTGCGCGAGATCCGCGGCTCCACCGTGATCGCCCAGGACGGCAGCGAAGCCGAGGTCGACGCCGTCGTCTTCGGCACCGGCTTCCACATCCTCGACATGCCGATCGCCGGCCGGATGTTCGACGGACAGGGACGCAGCCTCGACGAGCACTGGCAGGGCAGCCCGCAGGCGTACCTGGGGTCGTCCGTCGCGGGCTTTCCCAACGCGTTCGTCCTGCTCGGCCCCAGCCTCGGCACCGGTCACACGTCGGCGTTCCTCATCCTCGAAGCCCAGCTCGAGCACGTCGCGACCGCGATCGACACGGCGGTGCGCCGCGGCTGGCGCGCCCTCGAGGTGCGGCGCGACGTCCAGGACGCCTTCAACGACGAGGTCCAGGCCGCCCTTCCGGGCACGGTCTACAACTCCGGCGGATGCCGCAGCTACTTCTTCGACGTCAACGGCCGCAACAGCTTCAACTGGCCGTGGTCGTCGGCCGCGCTCCGTCGCCGGGTGTCGGCGTTCGACCCGGGCGTCTACGCCGTCACGCGCGACGACGAACCCGTGCCCGCCGGGTGAGCGGTGCGCCCGGCGGTCCTCGGTGCCCGGATGGCCGGCGTACCGTCGGGGCATGGCCCGCAGGTCCGCCACCCGCCGCCGTCCGCCCCCGTCGGACGGCTACCTGTACGAACCCAGCGAGCGGCGGGTCCGCGGAACCTGGGCCGGTCACACCGTGGTCGACACCATCCGCGCGCTGCTCGTGTGGCCGCCCGGCCATCCCGTCCCCTTCTACCTGTTCCCCCGCGACGACGTGCGCACCGATCTCCTCGCGCCCGCCCCGGCACCGGGCGACAGGAACGACGTCGCGCGGTGGTTCGATCTGACCGACGACGAGACCCGGGCGCCCGCCGCGGCGTTCGTGCTCGACGTCGCGGGACTCGAGGAGTACATCGGCTTCGAATGGTTCGGCCGCCGGGGAGCGGGCATCGAAAACTGGTACGAGGAGGACACGGAGATCTTCGTTCATCCCCGCGACCCGCACCACCGGGTCGATGCGCTGCCCAGCAGCCGGCACGTGCAGGTGTCCATCGCCGGCACGGTCGTCGCCGAGACCCGGAACCCGGTGCTGCTGTTCGAGACCCACCTGCCCGTGCGGTACTACATCCCGCCCGCCGACGTCGACTTCTCGGTACTCGAGGAGACGGAACTGCACACGTCGTGCCCCTACAAGGGCACGGCCCGGTACTGGAGCTTCACCGGAACGCCGCGGGCCGAGAACGTCGCCTGGTCGTACCCGGATCCCCTCCCCGCCGTCGCACCGATCGCCGGCCACGTCGCGTTCTACAACGAGGCGGTGGACCTCGTCGTCGACGGCGTTCCCGTCGCGCGTCCGGGCGGCTGACCGCGCCGGCTCACCGCTCGAGCCGGATCCACGGGCCGCCGTCCCCCGCGGCCCGCAACCGAGTGCCGAAGATCGCCGACGACTCCTCGAGCGCCGCGCGCAGCCAGCGCTCCTGCGACTGCGTGACGTGTTCGAGCCGCATCCGCCGCGCCCGCACCGGCATCATCCGCAACTCCCGCAGCTCCCGCGAGTCCGCGTCGAACGAGACGACATACAGCAGGCGCAACTCGTCGCGGAAGCGCTCGTAGCCGCCGATGCCCTCGTAGTCGTTGATCAGGTCGCCGCACCCGTACAGCACCGGCTTGCCGCGGTAGACCTCCAGCGGCCGCGGGTGATGGGACGAATGCCCGTGCACCACATCGACGCCGCCGTCGATCAGACGGTGCGCGAACCGCACGTGCTCGTCCGGCACCGCGTAGCCCCAGTTGGATCCCCAGTGCACCGACACCACCACCACATCGCCGGCCGCGCGGTCGGCGTCGATCCGGGCGAGCAGCCCGTCGGCTCCCGCCTCCGACACCTCCGGCAACAGCGCCACCCCGGGCCGCGTCGCCGTCGCGGCCCACCACGGGGCGATCCCGCTCGACACCGCACCGACCGACCACACCCGCACCCGGCCCGCCCCGACCGGGACCGTCGCCGGCCGCCACGCCAGCCGATCGTCGCCGCCCGCGCCGGCGAGCCGCAGTCCCGCCGCCGTGAGAACCTCGACGGTCTCGCGCAGACCACGGACGCCGAAGTCGAGCACGTGATTGTTGGCCAGGGTGCACACGTCGACCCGTGCGACGGTGACCACCTCGACGTTCGCCGGATTCATCCGGTAGTGGATGCCCTTCTCCGGCGCGTAGTCCCGCGACGTGGTCACGGACGTCTCGAGGTTGACGATCCGAACGTCCGGGGCGCACTCGTCGAGCACGGACAGCGCGATACCCCACGGCCAGTCGTATCCCGCGGGCCGCGGAATCGCGCCGCTGCGGGTCTCGGCGAGTTCGACGTAGTCCCGGGCGTCCTTCACGTAGGACTCCCGCAGCGTGGGACCTCCGGGGTGCAGGAGGATCTGGTCCACCCCCCGGCCGGTCATCACGTCTCCGGCGAGGAAGAGCGTCACCGTGCCCGGCACACCTGCGACAGTAACCCCCGGCACCCGGATCCGTCGCGCGTCCACGGGCACAGGTCAGCCCGACGCGTAGCTCGGCTGCTCGGTGACGTCGCCGAGCACGACCAGCGTCGCGAGGGTGTTCTCCCACCGGATCCGGACGGCGCCGACCGTCGCCTGCACGACGGTCCCGTCCGGGCGGCCGAACTCGCACAGTTGCCCGGTCCGGTCGTGCAGCGAGCGGACGGTGACGGAACCGTCGGGCCACGTGCCGCCGGTGAAGATCTCGTGCAGCGCCCGGTTCTCCACGTCCCGGGCGTCGACGCCGAGCAGCGCCGCAAAGGTGGGATTGGCGTAGGCGATGGCGCCGCCGTCGCGCACGGCGATGATGGGGACGGGCAGCAGATCGAGGACGGCGGGCAGGGGCAGCGGCGCCAACCGATCCGGCAGGTGCGCCCAGGTCGCGGCCTTGGCTCGATACAGATCCATGTCGGCGTCGTGGTAGAGGTCCATGGGGTCGCTGACGACGCCCGCCGCGACCCCGAAGCTGACCGGCACGGGATTCGCGCGGACCATGTCCTCGAGCACCGCGCGCCCCTCCTCTTCGTCCGTGTCCGGGAGCACGACGAGGAATTCGTCGCCGCCGAGACGCGCCAGGATCCCGCCGCGCGGCACCTGCTGCGCCCACGCCCCGGCGGCGTCGCGGAGCAGTGCGTCACCCGCGGGATGCCCGTGCTCGTCGTTGAACGCCTTGAATCCGTCGACGTCGAGCAGGCCCAGGCAGACCCGGGTGCCGCGGTCGCGCGGCCGCGAGCGCAGTTCGAGGTCGAGACCCGCGCGGTTGCGCAGGCCGGTGAGCGGATCGCGGGTCGCCGCGTTCACCAGCAGCCGTCCCACGGCCCCGAAGATCGCCCCGGACCCGAGCAGGGCGGCGGCGACGATCACGTAACCGACCCACAGCAGGCGCGTCGGGGCGACGGCCGCGGCGCCGAGGGTCGCCGCGGTGAGCGCCCCGATCCACAGGACGGCCTGCCGCGGTGGCCAGAACGCCGAGAGATACATCGACAGGAACATCGATCCCATGACGCTGATGAGGATGCGGGAGGGATCGACGTGGAACGCGATCACCGCGGGCATCGCGACGACCGCGCACGCGGTGGCGGCGACGATGGGGGTGCGTCCCGGACGCCGTGGCGCCCACCGCAGGATCACCAGCCCGGCGATGCCCAGCGCCAGCGCCGAGGCCATGCCGGCGAAGCTACCGGATCGGGCGATGGCCGGATCGAGCAGGGCTGCAACGATTCCTACCGCGACGAGCCCGGTGCTGACTGCCAGGTACCACACGAGCAGACGGCGCCGCTGGACCCGGAGGTTCTCCGTCGCACCGTGCAGCACCTGGCGATCGCCCACAGCCGGATTATCGCGTTCGTCGCACCGCGTGTTTCCGGCTCTGCGAAATGCCGGCCGTCACCGGCCCGGCAGCCACTGCATCGCCTTGACGAAGGGCGGCATCACCTTCGACCACAGCTTCGGCGGAACCCCACGGGGCCCACCGAGATTCATCACCCGGGTCGTCGCGATCGTCTGCGGCTCGGTGTACTTGATCAGGCCCTCGGCGCCGTGCCGGCGGCCCATACCCGAGATGCCCATGCCGCCCATCGGCGCGTCGGTGCTGCCCCACGCCGGCGCGTAGCCCTCGTCGACGTTGACGGTGCCCGCCCGCACCCGCGCCGCGATGGCCTCGCCCTGCGCCTTGGTGCCCGCCCACACGCTGGCATTGAGCCCATACTCGGTGTCGTTGGCGCGACGGATCGCCTCCTCGACGTTGTCCACCGGGTACACCGACACGAGCGGACCGAACGTCTCCTCCCGGTAGCACTCGGCGTCCTCGGGGACGTCGGTGAGCACCGTCGGCTCGTAGAACAGGGGGCCGAGATCGGGCCGGGTCCGGCCGCCGGCAACGACGGTGGCGCCCTTGGCGACGGCATCGTCGACGTGCCCGGAGACGGCCTTGACCTGGGTCTCGTTGACCATGCTGCCCATTTCGACGCCGTACTCGTAACCCGGCCCGAGGGTCATGTTCCGCACCCGCTCGCCGAGCATGCGGAGGAACTCGGGGGCGACGGACTTCTCCACGTAGATCCGTTCGATGGAGATGCACAGCTGCCCGGAGTTGGAGAAGCACGCCCGCACGGCCGCGTCGGTGACCTCACGCAGGTTCGCGCCGGCGGTGACGATCATCGGGTTCTTGCCGCCGAGTTCGGCGGAGAAGCCGATGAGGCGGCGGCCCGCCTGCTCGGCGAGGAGGCTGCCGGTCTGCGAGGAGCCGGTGAACATGAGGTAGTCGGCGTTCTCGACGAGGGCGGTGCCCACGACGGAGCCGGGCCCGGGCACCACGGCGAACAGGTCGCGCGGCAGCCCGGCCCGATAGAGCAGTTCGACGACGGCCAGCGCGCAGTAGGGGGTCTGGCTGTCGGGCTTGAGGACGACGGCGTTACCGGCGAGCAGGGCGGCGATCGCGTCGGAGACGGCGAGGGTCATCGGGTAGTTCCACGGTGCGATGACCCCGACGACGCCCTTCGGGTGGTAGCGCACGGTGGTCTTCGTCAGGCCGGGAAGCATGCCCGTGGCGCGGCGGGGACGCAGCAGCCGGGGCGCGGTGCGCGCGTAGTAGCGCGCGGTGAGGGCGATGTCGAGGACCTCCTCCTGCGCCGACGCGCGGGCCTTGCCGGTCTCGGCCTGGGCCATGTCCATCAGCTCTTCGCGGTGGGCCAGCACCAGGTCGTGGTAGCGGTGGAAGATCTCGGCGCGTTGCTCGACGGAGCGGCGGGCCCAGTCGGCCTGCGCGACGCGGGCCCGCTCGAGGGCGGCCCTGGCGTCGTCGGCGGTGCCGATGGGAACCGTCGCGAGTTCACGACCGGTGAAAGCCTCCACGACCGAGCGGGTGGGACGGCTCGCTGCGTCCGGGATGGCGATGAGCTCGGCCAACCGTGCGAAGGTGGCGGCGCTGGGAGCAGGCATGTCGTACCCCTACTGGTGAGTAGTTCTTGCAGTTACACCAACCTACCGCGCAGCGTGGTGCTTGTCACAGAGCGGGCTGTTCGCCGCCCGGCAGCCCCGCTAGCCTGAGGAGATGGACCCACCGGTCACCCGGTATCTTCCGCGCGACGGCCACGGCCTCGCGTACCAGGTGGTGGGTGAAGGCCCGGTGGACGTCGTGTGGTTCCTCGAGATCCAGACCCACCTGGACCTGATGTGGACCGACCCCCACCTGCACTACCTGATCGAACGCAACGGCACCTTCGGCCGCTCGGTGTACTTCCAGCGCCGCGGGATCGGGCTGTCCGATCCGCTGGACCGGGTGCCCAGCCTCGAGGAGCAGGCCGACGACGTGCTGGCCGTGATGGACGAGGTGGGGATGCGCCGGGCCACCCTCGTCGGCGTCGCCAGCACCTGCGGACCGCAGTGCCTCGTCGCCGCCCGCGCCCCGGACCGCGTCGCCGGCCTGGTCCTCGTCCAGCCGTTTGCCGAGCGTCTCCTCGGCGGCGACGGTGAGCCGCACGGATGGACGCCGGTGCGGCGGGCGGAGTTCGTCGACAACTGGCGGACCGTGGGCCGGGAGTGGGGTTCCGGGGCCTCGGTCCGGATGTGGGAGCACCACGCCGACAACCCCTACAACCGGCGGCTGATGGCGATGCTCGAACGGTGCTCCGCGACACCGACCACGACGCAGGCGCACCTCGAGTGGATCTTCCGGCTCGACTACTCCAGCGCCCTGCCGTCGATCCAGTGCCCGGCCCGGGTGCTGCTCCCGGCCGCCAGCCCCGTGCCCCGCGCCGCCGCCGAGTTCGTCGCGCGGCAGATCCCCCGCGGTTCGTTCCACCTGTTGCCGAACGCCCTGCCCGGCGCCTCGCTCGGGGAGGCGTGGCGGCCGATCCTCGACCACGTCGAGGAACTCGCCACCGGGATGCAGCATCCGGTCGACGCCGACCGCAGCCTCGCGTCGCTGCTGTTCACCGACATTGTCGGCTCGACGAAACTGCTCGCCCGTATCGGCGACGGCGCCTACCGCGACCTGCGCGCCGCCCACGAACGACGGGTCCGGGCCGAGGTGGAGCAGGCCGGCGGCCGGCTCGTGAAGGTCACGGGGGACGGGACGCTGAGCCTCTTCGACGGCCCGGCCGCGGCCGTGCGCTGTGCCGCGCGGATCCGCGACGACGCCCGCGGCCTCGGCATCGAGATCCGGGCCGGCGTCCACACCGGCACCGTCGAGCACGCCGGACCCGAGCTGACCGGATTGTCCGTGCACATCGGGGCGCGCATCGGCGCGACCGCCGGTCCCGGCGAGATCCTGGTCTCCCGCACCGCCCGCGACCTCGGCACCGGCTCGGGCCTGAGGTTCGCCGACCGGGGCCGGCACCGGCTCGCCGGGGTGCCCGGCCGATGGCAGCTGTACGCGCTCACCGACGCGATCACGGACCCGCCCCCGATCGCGCACCGGTCCCTCGACCTGTCCGTGCTCGACCGGGCCGTGCTCCGCACCGCCCGGCGCGCACCGCAGGTGCTGCGGGCGGTCGCGGCTCTCGCCCACGCCCGGCAGCACCGGCAGGCGCGGTGATCATGGAACGGAAGACCACGATCACCCGTGCGTGACCCTCGTGTGAATCAGCAGGCGAGGTCTCGGTGGCGGGCTCGGCCTGCCAGGCTTCGGTTGTGATGAGGCCGGAACCGGGACGGCGCTACCGATCCGGTTCCCCAAGATCCGGCCCTGCGAGTCAGCACTGAGCAGGATCGCCGTCGGTGGCCGCGAGCGACTCGGCGGTGCCGGGCGAGACAGCCAGTAGATCGTTTCCTGCAGTGATTCCAGATCGTCGACCGACATCAGGACCGCGGCCGGTTTGCCGTGCCGGGTGATCGTGATGATGTCGTGCGTGGCTTCGTCGCTGTCGACCAGCGCCGAGAGCTTGTCCTCGGCTTCGCCGAGCGGCACGTCGTGCCCGAATATTGCCCTCATGCGCACCCGGTAGCAGGATGGCGGCGACACCGCGCCCCGCCGCCGCCCAAACGGCTGGTCCCCGAACGCCGAACCGTACGGAGCCGTTGTCGTGCGTTATTCAACGAAGACCATCGGTCAGTTCCGGACGGTCTCGACGACCTCGCCTCACTCGGACGCCCCCTGCACCGACGCAGAGCCGACGTGCTCGCCTGCGTCGACCACCGCGCCTCGAACGGACCCACCGCGGCAATCAACGCCCGACTCGAAGCACTGCCCCGTCACTCCCTCCGATTCGGCAACCCGACCCCCACCGGATCCCGTCACTGCTGCACTGCGGCAACCTCACCCGCGCGATCGAGGCACTCCAGGACCGGAAGAGCCCGTACAGCGGCACCATGGGGCCATGGACACCGCGCCGGAACCCGCTATGCCCGACACTCGCGACTGGACCTTCGTGCTCGACGGAGGGTGCCCCGAGTGCGGGTACACGCTGCACGATCCGGCCACGACCGGTCAACGCTTGCGCGCCGGCGTGCCACGCTGGCAGGCCGTGCTGCGACGGCCGAACGTCGCCGAGCGTCCCGCTCCGAGGGTGTGGTCGACGCTCGAGTACGCCTCCCACGCGCGCGACCTCATCGCCGTCCTCGGACAACGAGTGCGGGCAATGATCACCGAGGACACCCCGACGTTCGCCGATTACGACGGCGAGGCCGAGGCGATCCGCCGGCGGTTCTGGGCGGCAGATCCCGCCGCCGTCGCCCAGCAGATCGCGGCACGCACCGACGAGACCATGGAGATCGTCGAGGGCGTCGAGGACTGGGAGCGCGACGGCCTGCGCAGTGACGGCCGCAGGTTCACCATCGCGCAGTTGTGCCAGTATCTGCTGCACGACGTCGAGCACCATCTGCACGACGTCGCGGGCTGATCCGGCCGAGCCGCGTAGTGGTGGGGTCCAGGACCGAGCGGCGCGGCGGTGGTGTACCGGCAGCACCGAGCCGACCTGCTCCGTGCGCGCGACCCGTGACCGAACCGTTATAGTCGGCGTCATGACGTCGGTTCTCGGTGTGTCGGTCGGGGCCAGCGCTGTGCGCTTCGCGTGCCGCGACACCGAGAGCCCCCACGGTCCGCTCTTCCGATCACGGTCGGTGACCGCGACCCTCGAACGGCCGGGAGACCCGGCCGCCGCATCCCTCGACACGGTGCTCGCCGAAACCGACGAGATCGACGAGGCCCAGGCCATCGGCGTCGCGTACCGGAACCAGGCGCAGGCCGGTGCCGTCCAGGCCGCGATGAGCCGACTCGAGATCGGCCACTTCCACTTGGTCCCCGAAGTGACGGCCGCGCTCGAGAGGCTGGAGACGTCCGGGGATCTCGGCGACCACGAGACGCTCGTGTTCTACGACCTCGGCAGTTCCGGCCTCACCGTCACCGTCGTCGACCGCCCCACCGGGCTCGTGCTGAGCACCGCACGCTCGGACCGGATCAGCGGCGACCTCCTCGACCGGCTGATCTACCACCATCACCTGGAACTGCACCGCTTCACCCCGCCGGCCGACCCGGCAGCACAGCTCGCCCTCACCGCCCGGTGCCGCGACGCGAAGGAGCAGCTGTCCACCCACGGCGCGGTGTGCATGCCCGGGGAGGGCGGTCTGCTGCTGCTCTCCCAGGACAGCTTCGATTCGCTCATCGACGGCCCCGTAAAAGCCTCGGCCCACCTCACCCGGGAGGTCATCCGCCGCTCCGGCCGCACCCCCGACGCCGCGGTGCTCCTCGGCGGCGGTGCGCACATCCCGCTGGTCACCTCCGTGATGCAGTCCCGGCTCGACCTCCCGGTGATCGTGCCCGCACAACCCGAACTCGTCGCGGCCGAGGGTGCGGCGCTGCTGGCCCGCCCCGCCACCGGCGAGGCGGGCGGCACGGTGATGTCCCCGACAACGGCATCCGCGCCCCACCAGACGAGCAACACCGTCGACACCCGGCACACCGTCGAGACGACCGCACCGCCGCGGACACCTCGACGCCTCCTCCTCGCCGGCAGCGTCGTCACCGTCGTCGCGGCGATCGGCCTCGGCACCGGCCTCGGCACCGACCTGCTGCAGGGTTCCGAGCGGGACGCACAGCCCACCGCCCCGCCACCGCCCACTACGACCGCGGACGTGGCCCCGCCCCCGGAAGCCGCCCCGCCGGTGGTCGACACGCAGCCGACGATCCCCGCACAGACCGAAGCGCGCACCACGAACCAGCCGCAGA
>NZ_PCZU01000102.1:0-5796 GCF_002887785.1 Rhodococcus sp. ENV425 | reverse complement strand
CTCGTACACCATCCTGATGGACGCAACCCCTCGTCCCGGTTCGCGGTGCAGTACCGCGCCGTGTACGGCCGGTCGCCCCACCGTAGCGGGCACGAGGAGTCCGTCCGGTCGGGCCGACCGTACCGGCGTCGGGGGTTGGATCGGTCAGCCCGGCTCGGTCAGTGCCGTGGGTCCCCGGGGAGGCCCGGCGGTGGGGTCGGCGGGCGAGGAACCGCGTCCGGTGCCGGACCAGAACGCGGGCGCGGTGGTGGTCGGCGGCCGCGTTGGCGGCGGGCGACGCGGAAGCGGGCGCTCATGTGGTGCAATCACTGGGCGGACCGGGCGGCGGACTCGACGTGCAGCAGCCGTGCCGCCGCCCGGTCTCAGCCGACCAGCAGGCGCTGGTAGGTGGCCTGCCCCTGGGAAGGCGATATCGCACCCGTCCGAGGCCGGCGCGGTGGATCGGGAGAGGTCGACGCCGGTGGCGTAAGCGCCGGACCGAGCTCCGGTCCTGTTTCCTCCGTCACGGAGCAGGTCGGAGGTGCAGGCGGGCAACCCGGTCACTTCCGGGGGCGCCGGACAGTATTCGCACATGACCACGCCTCCTCGATCTGCATGGGCGGGGCGGGGGAGCTCATCGGGTCAGGTTCATCCCACACGTGTCGACGGCCCGGACCCGGGCGTCACCGGCAGAGATTTTCAGGGCGTCGCCGGTGCTGGGGTAGCTGCCGGGGGTGCGGGCACCGCCGGTGGACGGTGGTGGCCCCGAAAAATTGCAGGGCGCCGTCCACGAGCACCGTCCCGTGGATCAGGCTCAGGGGTTTGGTCCTTCAACCCGACGCTGGCCTGGTTGACCAGGGTGGGGCTGCTGGGCGCGCCGGTGGATCGGAGGGGCGCTGCGCGGACGGCGCGGCGGAGGCGGTGGGCCCCGCTGCGGCGGTGCGCGTTCAGGTGGGCGGTGTTCGTCGGTTCGGCCGAGCACGTTCGGGTATCCGGAGCGTGTCCGTCTCCGAAACGACGAAAGAGTCCTTCTCATGTTCCATCACACCGATTACCTTCAGTTCGACGTCGCCCCCGAGAAGCCGGATCCGGTGTATGCCCGCAAGCTCCAGGAGTTGCTCGGCGGGGCGTACGGGGAGATGACGGTGACCATGCAGTATCTGTTCCAGGGCTGGAACTGTCGGATACCCGGCAAGTACAAGGACTTGATCATGGACATCGCGACCGAGGAGATCGGGCATGTCGAGATGATCGCGACGATGGTCGCCCGGTTGTTGGAGGGGGCGCCGGCCACCGAGACGTCCAAGGCCGCCGGGGCCGATCCGGTGGTGGCCGCGGTCCTCGGGGGAATGGATCCGCAGCAGGCGATCATCTCCGGCGGTGGCCCGGTGCTGGCCGACAGCAACGGTGTGCCGTGGAACGGGCGCTACATCGTTGCCAGCGGGAATCTGCTCGCCGATTTCTACGCCAATGTCACGGCCGAGGCGCAGGGGCGGCTGCAGACCGCGCGCCTGTACCACATGACCGACGACCCGGGGGTGAAGAACATGCTCAGGTTCAATCTCGCCCGCGACACCTATCACCAGAACATGTGGTTGTCGGCGATCGAGGAACTCAAGGCCGACGGTCTGGAGGGCGTGGTAGCACCGAATGCGCTGTTCGACGAGGAGTACACCGAGCACGCGGAGTCGCTGTGGCACCTGTCCGACGGCACGATGTCCGACCAGGGCCGCTGGGCGCAAGGCCCGGCACCGGACGGTGTCCATCAGAACCGGTTCCTCGCGGACCCGCAGCCACTCGGGGGCAAGGGCGGCGCCCCGGCGCCGGATCCGTTGTTGTACGCCACCTATGACGGCAGTCAGGGCGAACCCGCGTCGAGTGCTCTGGGAACAGAGAAAGGTATCGTCGGCAAGGTCAAGGAGGCACTCGATCCGGAGAAGCCGTGATCGGGGAACGACCGATGCGGTGAGATCGTCGTCGGTGCCGTGGCTGATCGCCGGGATGTTCCGCTTGCGTCCCGGCATTGTCACCGTCTACGGCGTGCTGACCTTCGTCGGGCATCGCTTCGAGGCGAAGCGGCGCGGCCTGTTCCGGGGGTCGGTTTGCGCAACGTCGAGCCCCTGCGCTTCGGCGTCGCCGGCCCGGCATGTTCCGCCGTGCGGACCCAGCGAGACTGTTCGTGGTCGGTGGCGGCGTGATCTTGCCTGGTGTGGTGGCGCTACGGCCCTGTTCCTCGACAAGGGCAGCGCTGTCGACTTCGGTCCCTGCCCACGCGGCCGACGACCGGCCTCACCTCGGCTCGGGCATGATCGCGCTGAGCTTTCTGCTCCCGTGGGATGACGAACTCTGCGGGCGGGACACGATCCGACCGATGAGGTGTGCTGGGCGGGGGCCGGGTCGAAGCCATATCTTCGCGGTGCCCGCACCGCCGAGCACGGGAGCAAGTCCGGGGTCGTGGGGGGAGAACCGAGCGCACGACAGGGGACCGTCCCCACGACGCGCAGCCACGTGGAGCCGGGCCAGGGCGGCCTTCCCGGCTATCCGATGCGGGTGTGACGAGCCGACAACACGGCGGTGCCTCCTCCATGCAGGTAGATCCGGCAAGTGAGTCGCGAGGATCGGGTGCACACGCTCGTCACGTGCGGGTGGAGGGGTCTTCGCCGCTGCGCAGTGGGGGGAGATGTTCGATCGCGGCGGCGGCGGCGAGGGTGCGGCTGGTGCCGCGGCATCCGGTCGCCAGCGGTGCGGGGGTTCGGCGGGCAGCCCGATCCAGCCGGTCGCGAGCACGATCGAGGCCGGTGAGCGGAAGCGCGGCCAGCGCATTGCCGGGTAATCGGCGCGAGACGACCGGGTGCGGTCGTGTCGGCGCGGTACGACGCACCAATTCCCACATCCACCCGATCCTGCGGAGCGCGTCGGCGCGCAGTGCCTGCTGGAGGCGGGGCAGCAAGACGTCCTCTTCGTCGCGGACGTCCTCGCGCAGCAACCGGGCAATGCTCTCGAACAGGTTCTCGTGCTGCCCGTCGCCGGGGCGGGTGCGTTCGAGGGCGGAGAAGAGCTCGTTGATCTGTTGGTGCTCCCGCTCGATCCGCAGGGTCAGGTCGTGTCCGTCCGGCAACGTCCGTCGCACGATCGGCCACAGCACCGCTTCCTCTGCGAACGCATGCGGGAACACGAGCCGACACAGCCGGGTCAATACCTCCTGTCGCTCGGCATCGTCGGTGGTGGTAGCGATTCGGTGCAGCAGCTGATGGAGTTCGAGGTGATCTCGGCGCTGCCGGACCAGCACGCTGTGCGGGCCGCCGAGTTCCTCGACACTCTGCTTGGCAATCGAGACGGGGGGAATGGTCATCAGGTCCTCCTGCTGGGTGCCCCGTGCGTGGTCGCCGACGGTTCGTGTTCGACCGTGCGATGTCCTCGTCATGGCCAGTACCCGAAGAAAGCGAGCCGAAACGGGTTGCGGACAGGCACTTCGCGCGCGCAGGCGCACCGGCCCCACCGACAAGAGCATCGACACGCCGGTGCGAACCACCCGCGAATCCACGCAGGGACCCTGCCCGAGCCGGGCGTCAGGGCTCGTGGGCGACCGCGATCATCAGATGGCGAGCCACCTCGGACAGTGTGGTGTTGGTGCGTTGCGAGACCTGCACCAGATGCTCGAACGCCTCGTCCGCGGTGAGATGGTGCACCGCCATCAGCACACCCTTGGTCTGGTCGATCTCCGACCGGGACACCAACGCGACCTCGAGCTGAGCAATCGTCTCACCGGCCGCCTGACAACGGCGGGCAGTGCTGATCGCCGCCGCCGCCGCCGCGGTGCTCAGCAACCGCATCAGTTTCTCGTCGAAGGGATCGAACGCCTCGGCTCGGCAACTGTAGACGTTGAACGATCCGACCAATTCGCCCGGCCCGGTGCCGTCGACGGTCAACGGGACCGACAGGTATGCGCGGATTCCGGACTCCGCGGCGGCCGCGGCGAACTCGGGCCACTGCTCGGCGTGGTCTCCCACGACGGGGCGAACCACCTGCCGGGTGCGAGCGGCGTCCAGGCATGGGCCCTGGTCCGCCTCGTACTGCTGCCGGTCGAGCCGCCCCGCCCGGTCGTCGGTGGCGACGACGGTGCGTGAGTCGGCGCCGTCGATCCGGGTCACGCTCACCGCGTCGGCGTCGGGCACCACGTCCGTCGCGGCCTCGGTGAGCCGCCCCAGCACCGTCTCGAGGGGTTCCTCGGCGGCCGTCGCCGACCGCAACTTGTCCAACGCGCCGGTGACCGCGTCCAACGCCACACCCAGCTTCATCACCGCGAAGGATCCCGTGGATTCCTCCATCATTGCCTCCGGCCCTTCACCCGGTGATCGTCCCGAGTATCCCAGGACCGAGCAGCTCGTGAGCCGCGTCGGCGGCGGGAACCGAACGACGCGCTGTGAGGTGCCCGCGAGGTCCCAGCCTTCCCTTACTTCTGGACGCGGGGTAGCAGGCCTCAGGGGAGTAGATCGAAGTACTGCGGCCGGGCCTTCATCGCGTGGATGAGAAGCTCGTTACCGCTGTCGAAGCGCAGAACGACCAGTTCCAGGAGGCGGCCTTTCAGGTCGAAACCGAGTCGGAATTCTCGCGCGGGATGATCGTCGTCGAGATCGGCCGCATAGACGGGATTTTCGGCTGCGTGGATGCTGTCGGCTTCGTCGATTCCGTGCTTGAGGGCGGACTTGTGCGCTTTCACGCGACCTGAGTCCAGGCGCGGATCGCTTGCCGAATCGCCTCGGACCTGGATACATGCTCTTGTTCTGCACGCGCGTTCAATGCTGTCAACAACGCTTCGTCCATGCGGACCGGAACCACTGTTCCCGGGCCTTCTCCGATCGTCGGGCGACCACGCTTACGCAGGGCGGCGACGTCGTAGCCCGCCTCGGCTTCGTCTGCCCACTCCTCGATCATCTCGTCGGTGACGGGGATTCCGTTGATCATCTCGTCAGCCACAGACAATAGTGTAATACGAAATACATCGATGGCCGGGTCTTGACCTCGAACGTCCGTGCGGCCAGCAGAACAGGGATTACCTCGAGTAGGTGGTCGCCGACAGTCCCGTCCGCACCTACGCCCGTCACCAGGCTCCGCGGCGCCCGCGCCGCATTCGAGTGGCCCGGCCTGCAGCTGGCGTTTGCCGCCGAACCTGCACTACATGGTCGGCGTGGGCGTGACCATCAACCCGATCCCCGAGCAGGTCATCGCCCGGATCCGGGCTCGCGTCGCCGGCCCGGCGCACCCCTCCGCGCTGACCACCTGTTCTCCGGGGTCATCCACCGCGAGCTGGCCTATCTGTCGTGCTGCGCTCTTACCTGAGACGCCGTGATCTTCATCGGTACCTACGGTGTCGACCACCCGGTCGACCTGCGAATCTGGGTGATCCCACCACCGGCGCCGCCCCTGCTGCACGGCAGCGCATTCCAGGAAACACGCGCCGTACCCACGGCTCGGTTGTTCGCCGACGCGATCGGACCCGTCGGCAGACTGAACCGGACCGCCCGGGTCTGCAGGGCACGCCTTCCCGGTCTGCACCCCTGGCGTGAGGGATGGATACGCCACATCGCCGCCCTCAACCTCGACCCCGGCCAGCCCTGAGCCGAGTCCTGTCGCCGGACGCTCCGGCCGATCAGCTTCCCTGCCACCACACCCCAGGTGAAAACACCGAGAACTCCCTGTTCCGTCCACTGACATCCGATGTCGCCTATCGCTGAAATCCACTGTCGTTTCCCCAGCTCGGGCCACTGACATTCCGGCGTCGCCTCTCTGAGCTTGACGTTTAACCTGTCCGGCTGA
>NZ_PCZU01000013.1:0-8625 GCF_002887785.1 Rhodococcus sp. ENV425 | reverse complement strand
GCTCGAACAGATCGAGCGCTACGCCGCGACCCTGGGCCTCGAAACCCATCACGTGCACCTCGGGGAACAGTTCCGCTGTGGAGGCAGCGAGGAGTATGTGCTGTGGGTCAAGCGTCTGCTCGGTCTCGTCGAGGGTGGCCCGGTCCGGTGGTCGGGGGATCCGCAGTTCGCGGTGCGCGTGGCCGATTCCGCGGAGGAGCTCGAGTTCCTGCTCGAGCAGCAGCGCGGCCGCGGATACTCGGCACGCATGACCGCGGGGTACTGCTGGCCGTGGAGCAACCCCGACAAGGACGGCCGTCTCGTCCCGGATGTGCAGATCGGCGCGTGGGCACGGCCGTGGAACAGCAAGAGCGAACGCCGCACCGGTGAGGCGCCGCCGGCCGCGTTGTGGGCCACCGAGGACGGGGGTTTCGGGCAGGTCGGTTGTGTATACACCGCGCAGGGGTTCGAATACGACTGGAATGGCGTCATCCTCGGTCCTGACCTGGTGTGGCGGGAGGGGAGATTCCTGACGGTCCGCGAGGCAAACAAGGACCCTGACTTCAAGAACACGAAGAAGATCAGCGATCTTCGATTCGATCGTCTGGTCCGAAATGTATACAAGGTCCTACTCACACGAGGAATGATCGGCACCGTCCTTTACTCCACTGACGAGCCAACCCGTCAAGCGTTGAGAAGCCTGATCTCCGAGCCCACCTGATTGTTTCGAGAAGAACTCGCTCTATGGTTCATCGAGCGCGGCCCGACGTCCGGGGCCCGTTCGAATCGTCAAGTCCGAAGCCCGACATGACCGCCGAGTGGGTACAAAGCAAGACCATCCGAACTGGGCGGTTTGCGAACGGGCTGACGCGTATTCGAATCCTTCGCCGAGGATCAATCCTTCGGTCGAGTCGGAATCAGCAGGGGTTGGGTTCACCGATCTTGACCACCGAAAGCACCGCATCCCCTTCACCGACCGGCTCTCCCACGCTCGGGGACTGCCCGACCACGATCCAGTTCGAATCGAGCACCTGATTTCGACCCCGGCCGGTGGCGTCGACGCTGCGCGAATAGAACACACCGAGCTCCTGAATTAGGTTCTGTGCGTCCTGGAGATTCATGCAGACGACCGGCGGCATGGGCACCGTCGTCACGACCGGCTGTGCCGCTACGGTGCTGGTGGCAGCGGCAATCGGGGCCGGAGGAATGGTCGATGTAGGCGCAAGCGTGGAGGTCGTCGACGACGGCAAGACCGGTCGAGTAGTGGAGGACGTGGCGGGCTTCGCCGAAGTCGACGTGACAGTGGGGGCGGCCGATGGCTCCGACTCCGCCTCGGCTCCACATCCGGACAGCAGTGTCACGGCGCTGGCGGTCGCCAGGAGCACCCCGACGTTCCGCAAGTGCCTCTCGGCACCCACCCGACCTGTCCTACGCAGACGCGAAGCGGTACTCAGCATGCAGTGTCTCCTTCAAAGCGCTGGTCGGTAGACGCGGTGACTACCGCGCTCCCCCCAAGGAATAGAAAGTTCTTTGGACACAAGGGAATCGGTCACGCACTTGCCTTCGTTACAGGCCCTGCGCAGGACTCTCCGATTCCTGGTCTCAAGTCCACACCCCACGCTGCGCCAGCACCCACCGCACCGGATCGAGGCATCGGAAGGGGGAGATCCCGCTGTGGTGCAGTCGGTCCCCGACCGGTGACTCTCCGAGCGCCGACACGGCGAAGAACCGGCTGTGCAGTGAGGCACCGGTGTGCGGCTGGTCGACGGCCATCACCATCGAGCGGGCTTCGAGTTTGTCGAGGAGGCTGCGGACTTCCTCATGCACCAGTCTGCCATCGGATTCGTTGTAGGGCGCGTACTGCAGGCTCGGGTCACGGGAGAACGCGGCGCCGCGCTGTGACATGATCTCGCTCCAGTCGCTGCCGTCGACATGCTCGAGGGCCTGCAGGGCGTCGAACTTGGAGAGGACGATTGCAAGATTCGGTGTGCTGTCGCCGATGATGGACAACACGGTCCGCAGCACCGAGCGGGGGTCGCCGCCGACGCGTTCCTGAGCCGGGACCAGGTCGTGGAGCTGCTGCCGGACGGATTCGACCTTGAGCGGATCGAACATGAACACGACGCCGTCGGCCTGCGCGAAGAAGCGCAGGTGCGGGGCGTGCGCGTTGTCCGGGTTCTCGAGGTCCTCCCCTGCCACGTCCCGCAGCACCAGGTACTGTCGAATGCCGTTCCACAGGCCGAGGCTGAAGATCAGCGGCTCCCGCTGGTACGGGTTGCTCGTGTGGGCTGCGGGGGTGGATTCGAGGATGCCGCGTTCCTCGTACAGCGGCCTCTCGTAGAGCTCGCGGTAGGCCTGTTCGGTCTCGGAGGTCGCGGGCTCGACCACGCAGTTGAGCCGCTCGCCGAGCAACTGCAGGGTCTTGACGAGAACGGCGATGTACACGGTCTTGCCGGTGGCGCGGGCGCCGGCCATCGCGATGCAGGTGGTGTGGGCGCCGCGCCACCCGGTCGGTAGCCGATAGTGGCACGTCGGGCACACCTCGGCGACCGGGCCGCTGGCCTTGTCCTCGGCGTCGCTCACCGGCGGCGCCCAGTCGTCCCCGGACCCCGAGGGCCGCTGGAGCTCGACGACCTTGCCAGACCGCACGGGGCTGCCGTGGAAGACCGTCGCGACCTCGTCGACCTCGATCTCGTCCGGCGCGGTCGGGGCCCAGGCGTAACGGTCCGACGGGAGCACCGTGAAACAACGTGGGCATTTGGTCATCGCCGCGCACCTTCCGATTCCGGTGTCGCCGACAGTCCTGCCACGAGCGACGTCACCGTTGCGAACAATTTCTCCGGGCTGGAGAGCCAGTCGGAATCCGTGCCTGCCGTTTCGCAGGTGGGCGGCACGGCGGTGCCGAGGCCCGCCGCAGCCGAGGTGTCTGCACACAGGATCACGGGCCGCCGTCGCACACCCGGCACACCCGTGCCGGTGTGATCGGCGGGTAGTGCGTCGGTCACGGTGAATACCAGCGTGGGGGTGTTGTAACTCGACCGGTCGATCTCCGCGGAGCGGAACCCCACTCCCAGTGGCGCGGCGTCCAGTTGCGCCTGGACCTGGTCGGCGACGTGCCGCAGCTCGACGACGGGCAGCGACCTGGAGGATCGGCCGATCAGATTGACCTGCAATTCTTCTCGGATTCCGATCACCGCCGTGATGCCGGTGAGCACGTCCACCGCCGCGCGAACACTGCCGTCCTCGATGAGCGGCAGCATCGACATCGTCGTATCGATATCCACCTCGACGCGCAGCCGGCGCGCCTCGGGCAGCCGGTCCACGCCGAGGGCGCCGCGTGCCGCGGACCGCGCGCGGGCGCCGAGATCGCTGAGCGGGACGTCGACCACCGTCTTGCGGGCCGTGACCGCGAGACGCTCCCCCGCGGGGGCGATCGTCGCAAGCTCGACGTGGTGAAGACCCGACACGTCCAGCGGTGTCAGCTCGGCCCGATCCGGGTCGGCGCTGCGGCTGCTGTCCACCCCGATGGTTGCCTGCAGCACGGTTCCCTGGGGAAACACCACTGCGCCGCCCCCGGGGCGCGCGGCCACGACGATCTCCTGGGCGACTCGGGGCAGTACAAGGAAGCCGGGCTTCGGGTAGAGCGCGGACGCCTCCGGGGCGCCGTCAGGCGTCATCGCCTGCACCTGAACCGTCACGGTGGTCGCATCGACCGTCACGGCCAGCGGCTGGTGCGGCAGGTCCACCACCCCTGCCCCGTCGAGCACATATCCGGGCATCAGTCTTGTCCTCCCCGTGTCCACGCACTGCACATCTGCACTGTCCTCACACCCGCCTCGGCGTCGCCCGGCCCGGCGACGATCGATCCGCGTCGGCTCGGCGCTCGTCGAGCCACCTCCGGACGAACCCGGCGTACACGTCGCACGCGTAGGCGACGTCGCGGTGTCCCCGCAGATGTAGCTCCTCGCGGATCGCGTCCATCAGACCGTGCACCCCCAGCGGGCCGCGGTAGTCCGGCCGTTTCATCACCGTCGACGCCACCTCGTCCAGAAGGGAACGCCGCACACCACCCGATCCGACCTCGAACCGTGCCAGAACGTCGCGCTGATCCAGCACGGACCGCACCCGCGGCGCCGACGGAGACGTGAACACCGCGTGTGCCATCAGCCAATAGGCGTCGAGCGCACCGGATTCCACCAGGGAGGCCAGCGCATCGACGACGAACCGTGCGTCCTCGTCCACCGCTCGGACGAGCGCCTCCCGGTGCCGGGCCGGAAGGTCCGGCACCGGGAGGCCCGATTGGGGTGGGGTCTGCCCCCGCAGCGCGACAGTGAAGATCGCGAGCCGGGCGAGCAGATCCGTGGGAAGGTCCGCTTCGTAGCCTTCCGCGTAGTCCTCCAGGACGGGTAACACATGCACGTCGAGTGCCCGGCGCAGTGCCGGTCCGCTGATCGCAGCCCAGCGCTCCTCGTTCCGGATCAGCGCCCACGACACCGCGAGGTCGTCCAGGTACGGATCGGCCGCCCACCTCGACGCTTCCTCGCGAGCGCCGGGCTCGGCCAGATGGCGGACGAGCGTCTCGAGCTCCGGTCCCCACGGTTCGCGGACGACCACGTCCTGCAGGAAACGGGGCGCAACGGCCTCGGGAAACGCGCCGACGAGTCGGCACCATTGCTCCGCCGTCCAGCCGTGCCCGGCGACCAGCGCCGGAACATCGCTCGGCGCCCAGCCGCCCTCCCGCGCTTCGTGGAGTGCCCTCCACAACGCGACCGGCACCAGCTCGCTCCGTATTCGTGCTCGATCGAATTCTTGTTCCGTGAGGGCGAAGACGCCGTCGGCGATCAGCACACATTCGGGCTCGGTGATGCGCTGCGGGTCGGAGGCGAGCTCGTCGAGGTCTGGTACGTCCAACAGTCCGTCGACGAGCCATTCGAGTACGGGAGGTGCAAGCCGGGAGCCGAGCGGGCGCCCGGCGAACACGGGATGGGCGGTCAGAGCGGGCTGCAGAAATCTCACGCGCGTCGACGCAGAGACCGGCCCGAGTTCCGCGACGAACGCGGCTCCGTCGACCCGATCGCACAGGGTCGGGATCACCGCCCGCTCGAGCACCTCGAAGGCCACGTCGACGCCGCGATCGCGGAGGAGGTCGGCACGCACGAGCAGGTCGATCGTCTTGAGGGCGTCGAACGCGACGTCGCGCAGATTCCCGCCGCCTCGTGCGCGCAAGCGCAGATCGCCGAGTATCGCGTCGGCCTCGGCCTGAAGGTCCTCGGTTCGCGTGCACGACTCGAAGACAGCGAATTGCTCGGGTCTCGCCCGACGTACCCAGTGGCCGTCACCGAGCGCGCGGAAGGCGAAGACGGTGCCGGCGAGCTGCCGGACCGCGGGCGTGACGGCATTGTCAACCTGCCAGCGGGCGAGTGTTTCCTCCGCCTGCTGTGTGGTCGCACCGAGTCGCTCGTCCACAATTCCGACGATCACGTGCGCGAGATCGGGTGCGGTGGCGGCCTCCATGGGGGACTCCGCGAGTACGACCGAGGCGGCCTCGTCCAGTGCGTCGTGCAGGCCGGGGTCGGTGACGACGGCCATCGCCAGCGGCCACGCCTCGGTCAGGTCGCGATCACCTACACCGGCCGCGATCGCGTCCTGATGCGCGAGCGCTCGATGCGCGGTCTCGACGTCGAGCAGAACCGTCTGCGCGAGCACCGACCAGTGCGTCACCGGAACGAGATCGCCGTTCGCGACGGAGTGCGGCTCGCCGTCGAGCTCCCCCAGTTCGGGAGTCTCGTTCTCGCCGAAGACGGTGCAGCCGGGACTGTCTCCGGGCAGGTCCGGAAGCGGAACGGTCACCAGGTTCGCGCCGCGTGCCACGGCGTCGTCGACGGAGTGCAGACGGTCGAAAGTGGACCATCCGAAGCGCCGGGCGGTGCCCGGCGACATGAAGTGCGAGACGGCCCCGATCCAGAGTGCGGCGGTGTCGGGATCCTCGCATCCGAACACCACCGCCGGGCCGCCGCGCAGGGACCGCGCCACCGCGTCGAGGAGGACGCTGAAGACACCGATCCGCCAGGTTCCCGGATCGAGCAGGAATCCGAGTGCGGCGTCGCGATCGACGATCCCGCCGGGTCCGGGTGCCGTGGCCGGCAGGGCTGCCTCGGCGACCTCGTCGGCGCCGTACGGGACCAGCCAGTCCGTGGACCGCCAGCGCTCGATCGGACGCACCCCGTCGCCGGGCTCCGCACCGCGATCGAGCACGGCGTGGGCGAAGACATTCCCGGGGCGGCCGGAGGCGTCCGAGCCGGCGGGCACAGTGTGCCAATAGCATCCGGCCGCGTCACGGATGTGGGCGTACATGAGCCGCCGCGGGCGCCGGGCGATGTCCTCGACGGTCGGAAATCGGGGCATCGGCTGCGGGGATTCGAATCGGGATACGACTCCCGCGCGGAGCAGTGCCTGTTCGTCGGCGTCGAGGTCGCCGGCCATCTCCTTGACCTGCCAGCCGCCGCCGGATCCGGTGCCGGGACGGTCGAACGAGGTGTAGCTGAGTTGACCGAACCGTGGCGATTCGGTCTCGTCCCTCCGAGCGGTCATCGCGCGTCTTCGCGCGGCACGTCGTCACCGATGAGGTGATCGCCGATGAGATCGAGCCGGATGTGTTCGATCGGCGGATCGATCAGCGCGATGGTACGGCTCTGCTCGGGCCGCACGTCGGCGAAGACCCGCACGTACCCGGTCAAGTCCGTCACGTCGACGGTCCACGGCTGGCTCCACTCGCGATGCAGGCCGCGCGGATGGAAGCTCCGGGCGCCGGGCTGGGTTCGCCCGTCCCCACGGACCTCCAGCGGCCGGCCGTCCCGAGCACTGAGCGGCAGCCGGGTCTGGTTGTGCACCACGACGAACGGTGGGGCCGTCGGGAGTTCGACCTGTGAGGCGAGCCGCACGGCGAGCGCGACACCACCGGCGGTGCGGCGAGTCTCGGTCGTGTACTGAATCCGCAACAGACCCGGGTAGTCGACGGTGGCGGGGATGCCCGCGATACGCTCGCCGGCCGTGTAGGCGACGGCGACCACGTGGACGGCGCATCCCTGCTCGGGCAGCGGGTTCGACAGGTGCAGGCCGCCGTCGCGTTCGTACGCCGCTCGGGAGATCTCCGCGAAGGGGCGCTGTTCGATCGCATGCTCGGCCGGAACCTGGGGCGAGCTCACGTACACCGACACCGATGCTGCGCCCTCCGGCCACGGGAAGGTGAGCACCTGCTCGGTGCAGCGCTCGACGATCCGCACCTCTCGCGGCGCGGGCAGCGGCCTGGTCGCGATGACCGTGCGCCCCACCTGCACGTCTCCGTCGAGGACGGTGACGGGCGTGAAGTAGGCCCGCACCCAGCCGCGCGGCCAGGAGACGTTGCTCATCCGGTGTTCGCCGTCGCCTCCGACGGTCACCGGATGGACCAGTCGTGCGGAGGTCGGCAGCCCACCGGAGACGTCGAGTGCGCCCGCCGCGAGCAGCGTCCGGTCGATGCCCGGCCGCGGCGCGGTCTCCGTTCGATACATCACCACGGTGCCGATGTCCGGTGGGGTCCAGCCGAGGTCGAAGTGCAGGTCGTCGCTGTCGCCGTGGGTGGCGACGTGCAGGTCGGTGACGGGCTCGAGCACCGCGGACACGAGGACTTCCGCCTGTGCTGCCGGGGAGAGTCTGGTGTGTCCGTCGACGTCGACCTCGCAGATCGCGCGGTAGAGGTAGCGATGCCCACGCTGCGGGTCGCGGTCGACGAATCCGCCGAGATTGGGTTGGTCGGCCAGGATGCGGTGCCGTGGGTCGTTGGTCACGGGGGTTCGGCCGTCGAGCGGGATGCGCAGTACCCGCACGCGGGTGACCCCCGGCCACACCGACCACTGTCCGATCACGGCGCCGTCGTCTTCGACGACCACGAAGTCGGCGACCGGACTGAGGACATGTCCCTCGGCGATGAGCACGGGCTGGCGCCGCACCGCGTCGTGCTGGTCGCGTCCGGCGTGCGCCCACACCTGGAGGTGCCGCACCGCGGCGGCCGGAGCTGCGGTGTCCACGAGGAGGGTTCCGCGGGTGACGCCGACCAGTCGCCCGGCCTCCGGCTTGTAGGGACGGTGCGTCTCACCGGCGACGACGCGGTACAGCACCGTCTGTCCGGACCGATCCGGCAGCGGGGACCATTCGAGCAGGTGCCCGCCGCCCGGTTCGGCCGTGATGGTGATCGCCCCGACCTCCTGATCGGACTCCCCGTGCATGAACTCGCAGAAGTCCTCGGTGCGCAGGTCGACCAGGTGCTCGCTTCCGGGAACCGGCGCCGGCGGAACCGGCGGTTCGGGCGCCGGCGCCTCCGCCGTCGGCGACGCCTCGGTGACGAACTCACCGGGCTGGGCCGACGTCACCACGTGGACGATTCCGTCGACCAGTGGTTTCGCCTGGCGTGGCAGCATCGGTTCGATCTCCTCGGCAGTGCGCCGATCGGACCGGATGATCTGCTGCAGATGCGTGTCCTTGAGCAGGCCGGGACGAAGACGGCCGTCGTCGATCTGCTGTTGCCGCCACAGCTGCAGAGCCTCGAAGACAACGTCGGGCATTGTTCCACTCGCTCTCAGCTTGACGTTTAACCTGTCCGGCTGACGC
>NZ_PCZU01000101.1:0-1775 GCF_002887785.1 Rhodococcus sp. ENV425 | reverse complement strand
GGCGCCGGCTCTGCGGCGGACTCGCGATCTGCGGACAGCACGCCGAGTCCCGGCAGCCATTCGGGCACCGCATCGCGCAGGGTCCGGGCGGAGAGACGGCCACGATCGACGGTGAGACCGGGCCAGCGGACACCCGGCCGGTCCTCGATTCCGGTGAGGACGTCCAGTCCCCCGCCCAGGGGGTCGCCGTCGACGAGGAGGGCTCCCGCACTGCGCCGGAAGGCGGCGACCGTCCATGCCAGGGCGGCTGCGAACGTGGACGCGCCGGCGCCGCCGCAGCCGCCGAGGACAGCGACGACGTGGCCGCCGCCCGCGTCGGGCTCGGCGGCCGTGCCGAGCACGGTGAGCAGTTCGACCTCGTCGTCGGGCAGCCCCACCACGTGTTCGGCGCCGACCGCGGTGGCCGCCTGCCAATCGGGGAGGTCGGCGCCGCCGGCGGTGACCAGGACGATTCCGCCCCGCCGGGGGAGCTGCTGCGCGCATGCCAGGGCCGCGGTGCGGTCGATCACGACGAGTCCGGCGTCGAGCCAGGTTCTGCGCGACGGTGTCGTCACCGTCTCACCGACCGTGCGGTCGGAGGCGGCCGCCACGCGACGCAGGCTCGCCATCAGCGCGGGATCGTCGACGAGGGCCAGGACATCGGTCATGGCGCCCAGCTTGCGCGGTGGCCGGGCGCCCCGGAAGCAGCTGCCGGGGGAACCGGCGAATCTGTGGATGAACGCGCTGCCTGTGGATGAACGCGCCGGGCTCCGAAAGGTCCCGGAACAGAGGACGACCCTCGCCAGGGGGGGAGGAGGCGAGGGTCGTCATGTTCAGCCCCGGGGGTCGGGCTGAACACCCCCTGGACTATGTCCAGGTGTCGTCGATACTACGCCCCGACCCGATATTTGCAAGTTCAACCGTCGCGCATTTCACGCAGTGTGCAGGTTCGACCGTCGCGGGTTTTGCGCAGGTGGAGGGGCCGGACGACCGGCCGGAGCGCAGGGCGTACCGGGAAGGAGCAGTCACACCTATTGTGGTGCCGTGACCGACGCGACCGTGGCCCCGACCCAGTCCGGCCGAATCGCCGCCTTCTTCGACCTCGACAAGACCGTCATCGCGAAGTCCAGCGCACTCGCCTTCAGCAAGCCGTTCTTCGCCCAGGGACTCCTCAACCGGCGGGCGGTGCTGAAGAGCAGCTATGCCCAGTTCCTGTTCATGCTGTCCGGGGCCGACCACGATCAGGTGGAGCGCATGCGGGCCCACATCGCGGCGATGTGCACGGGCTGGGATGTCGAGCAGATCAAGTCGATCGTCGCCGAGACGCTGCACGATATCGTGGATCCTCTGGTCTTCGCCGAGGCCGCCGATCTCATCGCGGACCACAAGCTCCGCGGGCACGACGTGATCATCGTGTCCGCGTCCGGGGAGGAGGTGGTCACTCCCATCGCGGCGGCACTGGGGGCGACGCACAGCACCGCCAGCCGGATGCGGATCGAGGAGGGCCGCTACGCCGGAGAGCTGGAGTTCTACTGCTACGGCGAGGCCAAGGCGGAGGCGATACAGGCACTGGCGCTGCAGTACGGTTACGATCTCGCACGTTGCTACGCGTACTCCGACTCGTCGACGGACATTCCGATGCTGCGGGCCGTGGGCCATCCGCGCGCGGTGAACCCGGATCGGGTGCTGCGTCGAGAATCCCTCGAAAATGGTTGGCCGATACTTACTTTCACGCGTCCTGTGCCGCTCCTGCATCGTCTCACCGCGACGCCGCCGGCCGCCGTCGCCGCGACGGC
>NZ_PCZU01000100.1:0-6177 GCF_002887785.1 Rhodococcus sp. ENV425 | reverse complement strand
ATCCGGCGTACTCGAGTCCGACCTGGTCGTACGTCAACTTCGCGGTGGCGGCGTCGAGGGGGCGGGGGGTGCCGGCGGCCATGGCGATCAGTTGGGCCTGGCACGACCGTTCCATGGTGATGAACCACCACGCGGCCGAGTCGACCGTCTGACCCACGGTGAGCAGCCCGTGATTGGCGAGCACGACGGCCTTGTTGTCGCCGAGGGCGGTGGCGATACGTCGGCCCTCCTCGACGTCGAGCACCACACCGGTGTAGTCGTCGAACACCGCGTGATCGTCGTAGAAGGCACAGGCGTCCTGCGTCAGCGGTTCGAGTCCGATCTTCAGGCTCGACAGCGATTTGCCGTAGAGGGAGTGCGCGTGCGCGGCGGCCACCGCGTCCGGACGCGCAGCATGGACCTGGGAATGGATGGCGAAGGCCGCCCGATTGACGGGCCGGTTCCCCTCGACGATCTCGCCCTCGTGGTTGACCAGGATCAGATCGCTCGCCCGGATCAGGCTGAAGTGCACTCCGAAGGGGTTGACCCAGAAGTGGTCGGAATGCTCGGGATCGCGAGCTGTGATGTGGCCGGCGACGCCTTCGTCGAAGCCGCATGCACTGAACAGCCGGAACGCTGCGGCCAGGCGCTGCTTGCGGTGCAGGCGCTCCTCGTCGGCCGAGCCGAACGTCGGTGGCCGTGGCACCTCGATCCCCGGACCTGTCTGCGCTGCGTCGGTCATGAGCACTCCTTCCCGAGGGCCGATCTTGTGTCCCGGTTCATACTCGGCCTTCGCTTCGCCCGTGACCATCGGCAACAGAGCCGAACTTCGGGCATCCTGTTCGGCAATTTCACGAGAGCGCCGGCGCGACCATCGACCGGACGAGCCCGTCGACCGTGCGCAGATCCCACCCGGTCAACTGCTGCCAGCGTTCGAGCCGGTACGCGAGCGAATTGGGATGCAGGTGCAGTCTCCGGGCGGCCGCACTGGCCGAGAACCCGCTCTGGGCGAACGCCGAGACCGCTTCGGCCAGGTGCGGGTGCCGGGCCGCGATCTCCGCGCCCTTCGCCAACATCGGCGCCAGCTCCTCCCGGTGTTCGAAGAGGATCGCCGGCAGCCAGCACTCGTCGAAGTCGGCGGTCTGTGCCCGGCCCCGCACCAGCGCGAGCGCGCGCCGGGCGTCACCGATGCTCGTTGTCGCCCCCTCCAGGCCCCGACGGGCGAGCCCCAATCCCACCGACATGTCGGGGCGCACGTGCCGGATCGCGTCGACGACCACCGAACTCGCGACCGTCTGGAAGACGGTGACGACCGTGGTGCCGCGTCGGCTGCACAGCGCCGGCGCCGGTCCGTCGTCCAGGGCGTGCTGCAGTCCCTGCAGCTGCACATCGGACCACGCCTCGGACGGCGTGCATGCGGCTCGGAACATCCCGTCCGGGTCCAGCCCCAGCGCAGCGGCCAGCGTTCGGGCCTCCTCCGTCGGGTGTCCCTGCTCGAGCAGTTCGAACAGCAGCGCGCGGCGATTGGCCCGTACCGCCTGCGCCGTGCGGGTGGCGTCGTCGTGTCCCATCGCCACCGCGGTCGTCCCCGCATGGACGAGGTCCCACAGCAGCCCCCCGGCGTGCAGAAGTTCCGTGGTGGGCTCCGGCGCGTGCTCGACGAGAGCGCGCCACAGTTCTCGCGACCCGATGTGGAAGGACTCGATCACATTCGCAAGGGTCAACCCCTGCAGTGCCCGTTGCCTGCCGAGTTGCCGGGCACGCTCGAACTCGGGGCCGGCCGGGTGCGTGTCTGCGGGACGATCCGCGAGCAACCGGAGGGTGACGAGGAACTGTTGCCGGGTCGATTCGCGGTGCTCGTCCGGCGGCACCACCAGGTAGGTCGGCAGACGTTCGCGGATCCGGTCGACCGCCTCGGCCGACAACGCGTCGAGGTCGGCGATCACCGCGTCACACAACCCGGCGATCGAACTGTCGGATTCCACGGTGCCCCTCCTCCGCTACCGGGCGTTACCGTGGTCGACGCTAGTCGCCGCACGACAGCTCCGGCGCGGGACGGCCCCACCACCGCTGCCGATCCGCACGAGCTAACGCGCGCTAAGGTGCGAGCGTCGACAAGGCGCACGCCGGACGGTGGCGCCACGAAAGGAGCACGGCAGTGGAAATTCAGGGAACCGCCGCACTGGTCACCGGCGCGGCCTCCGGTCTCGGCGCAGCCACCGCCCAGCGTCTCGCCGACGCCGGCGCGACCGTCTTCGGCCTCGACCTCGCGCAGTCCATCGAGCGCGTCGGCGACAAGGCGCCCGCCGGCGTCACCCTCATCGCCACCGACGTCACCAGCGCCGACGACGTGCAGGCCGCCGTCGATCAGATCGTCGCCTCGGGCCTGCCGCTGCGCCTCGTCGTCAACTGCGCCGGCGTCGGCTGGGCCGGCCGGGTGCTGTCGAAGAACGGCCCGCACGACCTCGAGCTGTTCCGCACCGTCATCACCGTGAACCTGCTCGGCACGTTCAACGTGCTGCGCCTGGCCGCCGACGCGATGTCCAAGACCGAGCCCGTCGACGAGTACGGCCAGCGCGGCGTCATCATCAACACGGCCTCCGTCGCCGCGTTCGAGGGCCAGATCGGCCAGATCGCCTACTCCGCCTCCAAGGGCGGCGTCCACGGCATGACCGTCCCCGCGGCCCGCGACCTGGCCCAGTACGGTATCCGGGTCAACACCATCGCCCCCGGCATCGTCGACACCCCGATGCTCGCCGGCGTCACCGACGAATACCGCAAGGGCCTCGAGGCGGGCGTGCCCTTCCCGTCCCGCCTCGCCCAGCCGTCCGAGTACGCCCAGCTCGTGCAGATGATCGCCGAGCACGACTACCTCAACGGCGAGACCATCCGCATGGACGGCGCGCTGCGCATGGCGCCGCGATAGGCGGCTCCGCCGCCGTGGTGTCCTTTCGGATCCGCCCGGATCCGGAAGGACACCACGGCACACTGGTGCCATGCGCCTGGTGTGGCTCGTGGTGGCGGTCGTCGCGGTGCTCGCGTCGGCCCTGTGGTTCGGGCAGCGCCGGCTGATCTACCTGCCCGACAGGTCCCCGCCGCCGCCGGCGCTGTCGCTGCTGCCCGGCGCCCGCGACGTGCTGCTGACCACCTCCGACGGGCTCGAACTCGGCGCCTGGTACGTCCCGCCCCGCGGCACGGCGCGGGGCTTCACGGTGCTGCTCGCCTCGGGCAACGGCGGCAACCGCGTCGACCGCGCGCCGCTGGCGTCGGCGCTCGCCGAGGCCGGCTTCGCCACTCTGCTCTTCGACTACCGCGGCTACGGCGGCAACCCCGGCCGCCCGAGCGAGGACGGCCTCGCCCGCGACGTGCGCGCCGCCCGGCAGTACCTCCTCGAGCACGAGAACGTCCGACCGGACCGGCTGCTCTACCTCGGGGAGAGCCTGGGCACCGGGGTGACGACGGGGCTCGCCGCCGAGCATCCGCCCGCCGGCATGCTGCTGCGCTCGCCGTTCGTCGATCTGCCCACCGTCGGCCGGCACCACTACCCGCTGCTGCCCACGGGGCTGATGTGGGACCGCTTCCCGGTCGCCGAGACCGTCGCGCGTCTCGACGTGCCGATCACCGTCGTCTACGGGACCGCGGACACGATCGTCCCGCCCGGGCAGAGCGAGGCCGTCGCCGGCGCCGCCCGCCGGCTCGTCGAGAAGGTGGCCCTGCCGGGCGCCGAGCACAACGATCCCGTGATGTTCGGCCCGCCGGTGGTCGACGCCCTGATCCGGCTCGCCGAGGCGGTGACGCCCCCGCAGGAGTGATCTACAGGTCGGAGATGTGCGGGATCTCGTGCACCGCACGCTCGCTCATCCACTCGCGGAGCACCTTCGTGGCGATCACGTCGTCCTCGTTGTACTCGAGCAGGCGACGTCGCTGCTGCGGGTCGGGGTCCCCGTCGTAGCCGACGGCCTCGCGGTACCAGCTCATCGACGCCTCCCCACCGGCCTCCTCGTCCCGCCAGCGGTGCCCGGCGATCGGCGCGATCTTCTTGAGTCCCTTGCCGTTCGGGCACACGAACTGATCGGTGACGACCTGGTAGATGTCCACCCACTGCGGCGAGTCGATGAACTCGCGCACCTCGTCCTCGGTCGGTACCCCCGGGAAACCGGCGAACCGGCGGGCCGAGCCGAGCAGCCACTTGTCCTCCGCGGTACGCGAATAGCAATAGGCGGCAAAGGTTTTCCCACTCGCGGCGGCGGCGGCCCGTTCCGCGGACAGCCACGTCCAGAACTCGGCGAAGGAGCGGGCCTCGTCGTCGGTGGGCACCGGATCCCAGCTGACGAACGCCCGGTACGCGGAGATCCCGCCGACGTTGAGCAGCGTGCCCCACAGGTACGCGCCGTGCTCGTGGTAGCTCTCCATGTCGATGTCGATCTCGATGTCCGCACGCCGCACGTGCACGTGGTCGTGCCGCCGCACCAGCGGCGCACCCGCCAGCCACGCCTTGGCCACCACGACGGTGTCCTCGAACGAGCCCTGCGGCCAGGTCTCGGGCGGGTCCCCCTCCCAGCGGGCCAGCTGGTCGATCGTGTGCACGCCCAGCTCGCGCAGCACCGCCGCGCGCTGCCCCGGCGCCACCAGCGACACGTCGTGCGTCGCACTCAGCTGCTCACGGCACCGCGGCCACCACGGGCAGGTCTTGCACTCCCCGATCTGCAACGGTTCCGTCGGCGTCTCGCCCCGGGCGATCGCGAGCCGGTCGGCCAGCCGCGCGTCGTAGTCCTCGAGGACCGCACTCAGGTCGTGCACCAGGATGCAGTCCCCGCCGTACCCGATGGCGCCGCCGACCTGCGCCGGGCTGGCCAGACCGTGACGCTCGAGCATCCGGTACAGGTGGGCCACCCGCATCTGGTCGCGCACCTGGCTGCGCACCTTGCGGGTCTCGTCGACCACCGGCTCCCACGCGAACAGCCCCGACGTCGTCGCGCCCCGGCCCGGGTCGGTGACCTTGTGATTGACCACGATCACCGGGATGTAGCCGCCGCGCTCGACGTCGCGCAGCAGGATCTCGGCCCGGCCCCGCCGGCCCGAGTCCGGCTCCGACGGCAGGACCGCGCCCCAGATCCGGTTCGCGCCGCGACGGCATGCGTCGAGGGTGGCTTCGGCGCGCCGCCACGCCGGCCCCTCGGGGTCGATCCGCGCCCAGTCGCCGGGGTTCGCGTCGAACAGCCGCTGCCGCACGGCCTCGCGGTGGGTGGCCGCCGCCTCCTGCCGCTGCTTGGCTCCCGGGTGCTCCGGGGCCGCGGCCAACTCGTCCGGAAAGGCCGCGTCCAGATGGACCCGGTGCCGGCAGCGGGTCAGCGCGCTCGCCTCGATCAGGACCGGCGAGGTCCGTCTCTCGCTGGATACGTTCACAGTGAAGAACAGTATTCGTCCACCTAGGGTCAACCGGAAACCCCCGTCACGGATAGGCTGACCCGTGGCGCCGTGGGCGCCGTACACCGAATGGAGGGTCCTGTTCGATGGCGTTGTTCAAGAGGCGGAAGCGCCGCGCCACCCGCAAGGCGGAGGCGAAGGCTCTCAAGCACAAGGCAAGGCTCGAGGCCAAACTCAACGCGAAGAATCAGCGCAAGCGCGACAGCCGCCTGACGAAGGCCGAGATCAAGGCGGCCAAGGCCCAGCTCAAGGCCGACAAGGCGCTGATCGAATCGCAGACCCGGGTCGAGAAGCAGCAGCTCGCCACGCTCAAGGCCCAGGAGAAGGCCGCCGCCCAGAAGGGCTTCACCGCGGCGAAGGTGCGGCGCTACCTCGCCGTCGTGCGGCTGCTCGCGCCGGTGCTCGTGCCGCTGGTGTACCAGGGCGTGACCGCGCTGCGCGGTCAGCTCGACGCCGCGCGCGCCCAGCGCATGGGCGTCGCCGTCGACCAGCTCGGCGAGTACACCGGTCACGGCGCGCACCTGAGCGCCCGCATCGCCGGGGCCGAGAAGTCGCTCGGCGAGATCCTCGAGCGCCATCCCAAGGACGCCGAGACCCAGAAGTTCGCCGACGCCATCCGGGGCCGGCTCTCCGACCTGACGGCCGCGGTGCACGCCGCCGAGCAGATGCCGGCACCGCGCCGCAAGGCCGCGCACGCCGGCATCTCGCGGGAGCTGGACGGCATCGAGGCCGACCTGCTCGCCCGCCTCGGCGTGCGCTGACACCAGCGTG
>NZ_PCZU01000099.1:0-10251 GCF_002887785.1 Rhodococcus sp. ENV425 | reverse complement strand
GCACTCGATGTAGTACTGCTCGAGAATCATTCGGATCTCCCTCTCCTCGGTCACCAAGACCGGTGGCGTTCTGCGTTGACCCATCCTGACATATACCCCCATGGGTATGTCAAGTACCCCCTGGGGTATACCGGCGAAGCACGTCGCACCGCCGCCACGACCCCGCCGGCACGCCTTGCACATACCCCCTCCCGTATGCTTATCATTGCTGCGGACATACCCCCCGGGGTTTATGCACGAAGCCCGATCGCACACCCCGCGATCACGACCACCGATCCGAAAGGCCCCCATGACCGAGCCGAGTCCCGCCACCCTCGATCCCACCGCCCTGCGCGAGCTCCTCGACTCCGGCAAGAACGTCCGCGTCGTGGACGTCCGCACGCCCGGCGAGTTCGAGTCCGTGCACATTCCCGGCGCCTACAACGTCCCCCTGGACCTGCTGCGCGAGCACCGCGACGAGTTCCTCGCCCACCTCGACGAGAACGTCGTCCTCGTGTGCCGGTCGGGCCAGCGCGCCACCCAGGCCGAGGAGACTCTCCGCACCGCCGGGCTGTTCAACGTGCACATCCTCGAGGGCGGCATGATGGGCTGGGAAGCCAAGGGCTTCACCGTCAACCGCGGCACCGAGCGCTGGGACCTCGAACGCCAGGTCCGCCTCGTCGCCGGCTCCATCGTGCTGACCTCCGTCCTCGGCAGCATCGCGGTACCCAAGCTCAAGTGGCTCGCCGCCGGCGTCGGCGGCGGCCTGAGCTTCGCCGCGCTCTCCAACACCTGCGCGATGGGCATGGTGCTCTCCAAGCTGCCCTACAACCGCGGCGCCTCGTGTGATCCGCAGACCATCGTCGCCCAGCTGGTCGACTCGAAGACCGCTACGGCCGAAAGGAACTGATCATGATCGCGCTGACCGTTGCGCTGGCGGTCCTCGTCGGCGTCACCCTCGGATTGCTCGGCGGCGGAGGTTCGATCCTCACCGTCCCGCTGCTGGCGTACGTCGCGGGCATGGATGCCAAGGAAGCCATCGCCACCTCGCTGCTCGTCGTCGGCGTCACCAGCGCGGTCGGCGCGATCTCCCACGCGCGGGCAGGCCGCGTCCAGTGGCGCACCGGCATCCTGTTCGGCCTGGCCGGCATGGCCGGTGCCTACGCCGGCGGCCTGCTCTCGCGTTTCATCCCCGGCAGCATCCTCCTGCTCGCCTTCGCCGCGATGATGATCGCCACCGCCATCGCCATGCTCCGCGGCCGCAAGAACAAGACCACGGGCCCGGACGGCACCCACTCCATGCCGGTCGGCAAGATCCTGCTCGACGGCGTGGTCGTCGGCCTGGTCACCGGCCTCGTCGGCGCCGGGGGCGGCTTCCTGGTCGTGCCGGCCCTGGCCCTGCTCGGCGGCCTGCCCATGCCCATCGCCGTCGGCACCTCGCTGATCGTGATCGCCATGAAGTCGTTCGCCGGCCTCGGCGGCTACCTGTCCACGGTGCAGATCGACTGGCGCCTGGCGGCAATGGTCACCGGCGCCGCCGTCGTCGGCAGCCTCATCGGCGGCCGCCTGACCGCCATGGTCGACCCGGACGCGCTGCGCAAGGGCTTCGGCTGGTTCGTCCTGATCATGTCCTCGGTCATCCTCGCCCAGGAGATCCACCCCCTCGTCGGCATCACCGCGGCGGCACTCACCCTCCTCGCCGCCGGCACCACCTACGCCTGCAGCCGCAGCGACCGCTGCCCCCTGCAGCGGCTCGGACGACGGACGGAAGCCGCCACCTCGGCCGCCTGACGGACTCACAACCCGGACGAAAGTCACTATCGGCATCACGGCCCGGCGCCTAGAGTTCGGAGTATCCGCTCCGGATTCCCGCGCCGGGCCGTGATGCCGTCCCGGTTCGAGGTGCGGCCGGAGCGAAACCCGACTGTCGCGGCGGCCCGTGTGAGAAGTTACCGAGATGAGCAACGCATCCGACCGCCACATGCAGCAGACGGACTACCTCACCTGGAGCATGGAGAAGGATCCCGCGCTCCGGTCGACGATCGTGGCCGTCGTCCTGCTCGACGCCTCACCCGACTGGGACCGTCTGTGCGAGATGATGGACCGCGGCACCCGGGAGGTGCCCAGCTTCCGGCATCGCGTGGTCGAGGTGCCGTTCGGTCTCGCGCCGCCGCGATGGGTCGCGGATGCGAACTTCGACCTGTCCTGGCACATGCGCCGGGTCTCCCTTCCCGGGCCGGCGAACTTCGACGACGTCCTCGAGTTCGCCCGGACCACGGCCATGGCCGCGTTCGACAAGGACCGGCCGCTGTGGGAGATGACGGTGGTCGACGGACTCGCCGGCGGCCAGGCCGCGCTGCTGATCAAAGTGCACCACGCCCTCACCGACGGAATCGGCGGTATGCAGATCACCGCGCGGCTGGTCGACTTCGACCGCGACGGCACGCCCCGCGATCCGGCCCCGGAACCGCCCGCCCCGGAATCACCGGACAGCCTCGACCTGGCCGCCGAGGCGATCGGCTGGGACTGGTCCCAGCTCCGCGGACTCGCGGGCCGCGGGCTGGCCTCGATCTGGCCGACCACCCGGGCGGTGGTCACCAACCCGATCGGTTCCGCCCGCAACGCCGCGGGGGTTGCGGCGTCCGTCGCCCGCTACCTGCGCCCGATCCTGCGGCTCGAATCCCCGGTCATGACGGAACGCACCCTCAGCCGCCGGCTCCACGTGATCGACGTCCCGCTCGACCGGCTGCGCGACGCCGCCCACCGCGGCGGCGCCACCCTCAACAGCGCCTTCCTGACCGCCGTCCTCGTCGGCCTGGCCGAATACCACCACCGCCACGGATCCGACGTCGACGAGCTGCGGGTCACGATGCCGCTGAGCATCCGCACCGATCAGGACACCCTCGGCGGCAACCGGATCAACCTCGCGCGTTTCCCGCTTCCCGTGCGCTCCGACGACCCCCTCACGCTCATGCAGGAGGTGAACAGGATCGTCGAAGGCTGGCGCCACGAGCCGGCGGTGCCGATGGCGCAGACCCTCGCCACCCCCCTCAATCTGCTCCCCCCGGCCGTCGTCGGCGAGATGCTCAAGCACGTCGACTTCCTCGCCTCCAACGTGCCGGGTTCCCCGGTGGCGCTGTACGTCGCCGGCGCGAAGGTGGAACGGTACTACGCCTTCGGCCCCACCCTCGGCTCGGCGTTCAACGTCACCCTGATGTCGTATCTGCACACGTGCTGCGTCGGGTTCACCCTCGACACGGGGGCGATCCCCGACCTCGAGGTGTTCGACGACTGCATGCGCGACGGATTCCACGCCGTCCTCGAAGCCTGACCCGCCGGTAGGCTGGACGGTGACCGTCCAGTCCGCCGGAAGGGACCGCCGTGGAACTCCTGCTGATCGTCGCCGTCCTCGTCGCCGTCGTGTTCCTGGTGTCCGCGGCGCAGCGGAAGAAGTCGGGGCGTGGCGCCCACGAACTCGACGACGCGAAGGCCGACGCCCGGCAGGCCATCGAGCGGCTCGGCGGCCAGATCTACAACCTCACCGGCACCGACACCGCCTCCAAGCAGGCCCTCGCCGATGCGTCCGAGCGCTACAACGCCGCCGGGTCACAGATCGAGCAGGCCCGCACACCGGTGCAGGCACGGCTGGCCAAGCAGACCGCTCTCGAGGGGCTGTACTACATCCGGGCGGCCCGCCTCGCGATGGGCATGGACCCCGGTCCCGATATCCCCACGCTCGAGGGCCAGCAGACGGCCGGCCGCGTGACCGAGAACCGCGAGATCGACTTCGAGGGACGCACGGTGGCAGCCTCACCGGCCCCCTCGTCGCGCACCCCGAACTACTTCCCGGGCGGGCGCGTCGCGGGCCGGCCCGTGCCGGCGGGCTGGTACTCGGAGCCGTGGTGGAAGCCCGCCCTCGTCGCCGGGGCGTGGGGCGTCGGATCGATGCTGCTGTTCTCGGCTATGTTCTCCGGCATGGCCGGGGTGCCGTACGACGCGCAGGCCTTCGAGCAGGGCTTCGACTCCGGATACGACCAGGGTCTCGAGGCCGGCCAGGACGGCGGGGACTACGGCGACGCCGGCGGCGATTACGGCGGTGGTGACTACGGCGGTGGTGACTACGGCGGGAGCGATTTCGGGGCCGGCGGGGACTTCGGCGGGTTCGACTTCTAGCCCACCTGGCAGGCGGGGCACCAGAACAGGTTGCGGCCCTGCATGACCGAGTGCAGCACCGGCGTGGTGCACAACCGGCACGGCTCACCCGCACGCCGGTAGACGTAGGTCCGGGGACGGCCCTTGGCGTAAGCCGGTGCGCCGTGGTCATGTTCGCGCCGCACGACGTGGATCGCGCCGCGTCGCACCCCCGTCCGCATCAGAACGACGAGATCGTCCCAGACGGCGTCGAACTCGGCTCTGGTGAGATCACGGCCGGGGCGCTGCGGATGGATGCCGTGCCGGAACAGGACCTCCGCGCGGTAGATGTTGCCCACCCCCGAGATCACGGACTGGTCCATGAGCAACGAGCCGATGGCGCTGCGGGACTTGGTGATTCGCGTCCACGCCCGTTCGGGTTCGGCGTCCCGCCGCAGCGGGTCGGGACCGATCCGCGCGGCGATCGCCTGCACCTCGCCCGGGGTGAGGACCTCGCACGCGGTCGGACCGCGCAGGTCGGTGCCGAACTCGGCGCCGACCATGCGCATCCGTACCTGACCGACCGGATCCGTCAGCGGAACCGGCGCCTCGGTGAACGAGCCGTACAGACCCAGGTGCACGTGCACCGTCAGGCCGTTGTCGTAGTGGTGCCACAGGTGCTTGCCCAGCGCCTCGGCGCGGAGCAGCACCCGGCCGTCGACGAGCGCCGCGTCGTCGGCGAAGCGGCCCTGCGGGCTCGACACCCGCACCGAGGCACCCGCGAAACGTCGCTGGTGCAGCCGGGCGAGCCGGTGCAGGGCTGGTCCCTCCGGCACGGTGGATCAGGCTCCGTTCGTCAGGCCGGCGCGCCGGGAACTTCCGGGGCCACGCCGGTCTTCTCGTACTCGCTCAGGATGTCGATGCGCCGCTGATGCCGTTCCTCCCCCGACCACGGGGTGGCGACGAACGCATCGACGATGGCGAGGGCCTCCTCCAGGCTGTGCATGCGACCACCGATGCCGATGAGCTGCGCGTTGTTGTGCTCACGGGCCAGCTTGGCGGTCTCCACGCTCCAGGCGAGGGCACAGCGGGCGCCCGGCACCTTGTTCGCGGCGATCTGCTCACCGTTGCCGCTGCCGCCGAGGACGATGCCGAGACTGCCCTCGTCCGCGACGACGCGGCGAGCGGCCTCGATGCAGAATGCCGGGTAGTCGTCGAGGGCGTCGTACTCGTACGCGCCGCAGTCGACGGCCTCGTGGCCGTTGGCAGTGAGATGTTCGATGATCTGGTTCTTACGTTCGAAGCCGGCGTGGTCGGCACCCAGGTAAACGCGCATGCGTCAGATAGTAGGCAGCGCTGCTGCCGGTGCGTCCTTTGGGCGGCAGCAACCGCCCAAAGGACGCACCGGCGCCGCAGGCGCCTACTCGAAGCTCGGGTCCTCGGTGCGCGTGCGCTTGAGTTCGAAGAAGTGGGGATAGGACGCCATGGCCACCACCCCGTCCCAGATCCGGCCGGCGTCCTCGCCGCGCGGGATCCGTGAGAGCACCGGACCGAAGAACGCCACGCCGTTGACGTGGATGGTCGGCGTGCCGACGTCCGGGCCGACCGCATCCATGCCGGCGGCGTGGCTGGCGCGCAGCGCCTCGTCGTAGGCGTCGGTGTCGGCGGCCTGCGCCAGGTGCGGATCCAGGCCCAGGTCCGCGAGGGACTTGGCGATCACCGCCGGGAAGTCCTTGTTGCCCTCGTTGTGGATCTGGGTGCCCATTGCCGTGTACAGCGGCTCGAGGATCTCGTCGCCGTACTTCTGCGCCGCGGCGATCGCCACCCGCACCGGACCCCACGCCCGCGTCATCAGTTCGCGGTAGACCTCGGGCAGGTCGTCCTTGCCCTCGTTGAGCACGGCCAGGCTCATGACGTGGAACTTCGCCTCGATGTCGCGGACCTGCGCCACCTCCAGAATCCAGCGCGAGGTGATCCAGCACCACGGGCACAACGGGTCGAACCAGAAGTCGGCGGTGTCCTTCGAAATCGGGTCGCTCACGGGGTCTCCTCGCTGCAGAAAATCGGACTACGGTCCGATTCAACGTCGGCCGTCGCCCAATTCTTCCCGAACCGCCGGTTCCCGCGCCGTCGCCGACGTACCGTCGAGGAACCGGTGCCGCACGGAACGGGGATGCGCGATGTCCAACGAGAAACTCTTCGTCATCGTCGGCGGCGGGCTCGCCGGGGCCAAGACGGCCGAGCAGTTGCGCGCCCGCGACTTCCCCGGCCGGATCCTCCTCCTGTGCGAGGAGGAACACCTTCCCTACGAGCGACCACCGCTGTCGAAGGACTACTTCGCCGGCAAGAAGCAGCTTGCGGAGTTCACCGTGCAGCACGGTGACTGGTACCGCGACCACCGGGTCGAGGTCGAACTCGGCGTCACCGTCACCGCGCTCGATCCTGCCGCCCACACGGTCACGCTGCCCGACGGTTCCACCGTGCGCTACGACAAGCTCGCCCTCGCGACCGGTTCGCGCTCGCGGCGCATCCCGCTGCCGGGCGTCGACGCCGCGGGCGTGCACATGTTGCGCACCGTCGAGCAGTCCGACGCGCTGCTTGCCGCCGTCCGCCGCGAGGCGGGGCCGGCGGCGCACCTGGCGATCGTCGGTGCCGGCTGGATCGGTCTCGAGATCGCCGCCGGCGCGCGCGGGCACGGCGCGGACGTCACCGTCGTCGAGGCAGCCCCCCAGCCCCTGTCCGCCGCGCTCGGTGAGCAGATGGGAGCCGTCTTCGCGAAGCTGCACCGCGATCACGGCGTGGACCTGCGCACCTCGACGACGGTGTCGGAGATCCTCACCGCCGAGAACCGCGCGAGCGGGCTTCGTCTCGGCGACGGCACCGAGATCCGGGCCGACGCGGTCCTCCTCGCGGTGGGCGCAGCGCCCAACGTCGAACTGGCCCGCGACGCCGGACTGGCGACGGAGGACGGCGGAGTGCTGGTCGATGCGTCCCTGGCCACCAGCGATCCGGACATCGTCGCGGTCGGTGACATCGCCGCCGCCGAGCATCCGCTGCTCCGGACCCGGATCCGGGTCGAGCACTGGGCGAACGCGCTCCACCAGCCCGACGTCGCGGCCGCCACCATGCTGGGCCGGCCCGCCTCCTACGACCGTCTGCCGTACTTCTTCACCGACCAGTACGACCTCGGCATGGAGTACGTCGGGCACGCACCCGGCGACGCGCGGGTGATCACGCGCGGCGACGTCGACTCCCGGCAGTTCCTCGCGTTCTGGCTCGACGCGGCCGGGCGGGTCTGCGCCGGGATGAACGTCAACATCTGGGACGCGGGTGACGACATCCGCGCGCTGATCTCCTCCGGCGAATCCGTCGACCCCCACCGGCTCTCCGATCCGGAGGTGCCACTCGCGGAGGTCGCCGGGTGAACCGGTCCCTCACATGATGGGATGGCAGGCGAGTCGCATCCCGTCGTGAGAAGGAGTTTTCCGTGGCACCACCGAATCTGACCCGCGAGCAGGCGGCCGAGCGGTCCGCGGTCCTGACCGTCGACAACTACCGCATCGAACTCGACCTGACCGACGGCGCGGGCGCTCCGGGAACCACCACGTTCCGTTCGACCACCACCGTCACGTTCGACGCCACGGAGGGCGCGTCGACCTTCGTCGACCTGATCGCGCAGACCGTGCACTCGGCCACCCTCAACGGCAAGCCCGTCGACGTCTCCGGATACACCGAGGAGAGCGGGATCGCGCTGAGCGGATTGGCCGCGCGCAACGAACTGACCGTCGAGGCGGACTGCCTCTACACCAACACCGGCGAGGGCCTGCACCGCTTCGTCGATCCCACCGACGGCGCGGTCTACCTGTACTCGCAGTTCGAGACGGCCGACGCCAAGCGGATGTTCGCGTGCTTCGACCAGCCGGACCTGAAAGCCAGGTTCGACATCTCGGTGAGCGCGCCCGCCGACTGGAAGGTGATCTCCAATGCCGCGACGGTGAACCCCGTCGCCGCCGACCCCGGACGGCACGTCTTCCGCACCACGCCCCGGATGAGCACCTACCTCGTGGCGCTGATCGCCGGACCGTATACCGAGTGGACCGACACCTACAGCGACGCGCACGGCACCATCCCGCTCGGCATCTACTGCCGTGCCTCCCTGGCCGAGTTCATGGACGCCGAGCGGTTGTTCACCGAGACCAAGCAGGGCTTCGGGTTCTACCACGAGAACTTCGGCATGCCCTACGCGTTCGGGAAGTACGACCAGCTGTTCGTTCCCGAGTTCAACGCCGGCGCGATGGAGAACGCCGGCGCGGTGACCTTCCTCGAGGACTACGTGTTCCGCTCCAAGGTCACCCGCTACTCGTACGAGCGTCGCGCCGAGACGGTGCTGCACGAGATGGCACACATGTGGTTCGGCGACCTGGTGACCATGCGCTGGTGGGACGACCTGTGGCTCAACGAGTCGTTCGCGACCTTCGCCTCGGTGCTGTGCCAGTCGCGTGCCACCGAGTACACGAACGCGTGGACCACGTTCGCGAACGTCGAGAAGTCGTGGGCCTACCGCCAGGATCAGCTCCCCTCGACCCACCCGATCGCCGCGGACATCCCCGACCTCGCGGCGGTGGAGGTCAACTTCGACGGCATCACCTACGCCAAGGGCGCGTCCGTGCTCAAGCAGCTCGTCGCCTACGTCGGCGAGGAACCGTTCCTCGCGGGGCTGCGGGACTACTTCCGTGAGCACGCGTTCGCCAATGCCACGTTCGACGACCTGCTGGCGGCCCTCGAGAAGTCGTCGGGCCGGGACCTGTCGGGGTGGGGCGCGCAGTGGCTCAAGACCACCGGGCTGAACATCCTGCGCCCCGATTTCGACGTCGACGACGACGGGCGGTTCACCCGCTTCGCGGTGATCCAGGAGGGCGCCGACCCCGGCGCCGGGGAACGCCGGGTGCACCGGCTCGCGATCGGGGTGTACGACGACGACGGTTCGGGCAAGCTGCTCCGCACACATCGCGTCGAGATCGACCTCGATGCCACCGAGCGCACCGAGGTGCCGGAGCTCGTCGGCGTCGGCCGCGGCAAGCTGGTGCTCGTCAACGACGACGACCTCACGTACTGCTCCGTGCGGCTCGATCCCCAGTCGCTCGAGGTGCTGATGGACCGGATCGGCGACATCGCCGAGCCGCTGCCGCGCACCCTGGCATGGTCTGCCGCATGGGAGATGACCCGGCAGGCCGAGCTGAAGGCCCGCGACTTCGTGGCGCTGGTCCAGCGCGGCGTCGCGACCGAGACGGAGGTCGGCGTGGTACAGCGGCTGCTGATGCAGGCGCACACCGCCCTCGGCAGCTACGCCGATCCCGGCTGGGCGGCCGAGCGAGGCTGGACCGACTACGCGAACCGGCTGCTGGAACTGGCCCGCGAGGCGCAACCGGGCTCGGACCATCAGCTCGCGTTCGTCAACGCGTTGACCACGGCCCGGCTCGCGCCGTGGCACACCGAGGTGCTCGGGGAACTGCTCGGCGCCGAGCCTTCCAGCGTCGGGCTGGCCGGACTGGTCGTCGACACGGATCTGCGGTGGCGGATCGTGCAGGCGCTGGCCGCGGCCGGGGAGATCGACGCGGAGGGCGTGGAGTCGCCGTTCATCGACGCCGAGGCCGAGCGGGATCCGACGGCCGCCGGTGCACGACAGGCGGCCACCGCGCGGGCGGCGCGCCCGCAGGAGGCCGTCAAGGAACAGGTGTGGGACACGGTGGTGGGCGACGACTCGATCCCGAACATCACCGCCCGCGCGATCATCGGCGGCTTCGCTCCGGCCGGCCAGTCGGAGCTGCTCGAGCCCTTCGTCGCGCGGTACTTCGCCGACGCTCCGGGCGTGTGGGAGCGCCGCTCCAGCGAGGTCGCGCAGACCGTCGTCGTGGGCCTGTACCCGTCGTGGTCGATCAGTGAGTCCTCCGTCGCCGCGGCCGACGAGTTCCTCGCCGGTGAGCATCCGCCCGCGCTGCGCCGGCTGATCAGCGAGGGACGCGCGGGGATCGTCCGGTCGCTGAAGGCGCGGGCGTTCGACGCGTCCTAGCCGCAACACGCGTGTGGCCGAATGTCACATCGTGTCGATCCGGGCGGTTTCAGGCGGCCGATGCGACAAGC